>CALLIQ010000054.1 GCA_938008925.1 uncultured Acidimicrobiales bacterium | reverse complement strand
ACGAGCACGAGTCCGCCGGCTCCGCGTTCGGCGAGGTGTCTGGCAACCGAGAGCCCGAGCCCCTGCGTGCCGCCGGTGATGGCGAAGACCTTGCCTCCCTCCGGGGTGGCAAACGACGAGAGCGGAAGGTTGGTCATGGGTTCGCTCCTAGTCGATTCGAACCGAGGTGACCGGCTCCCAGCCGCCGGACTCCCACGATCGAACCAGCGCAGCCTGCACGCTGACGTAGTCGATGGCCTCGGCGAAGCCGGGGTCGTGTTGCTCGCCCGAGGCGACCGCCTCGAGGAACTGAGCGCACTCGATGACCTTCAGGTCTTCGTATCCGATGGCGTTCGCGTCGCCCGGCACGAAACGGCCGTGGAACGGATAGCGGTCGCCGGCGTAGACCGTGGTGTAGCCGTCGTGGATCACGGCGGAGCCGTCGCCCGGGTCGTGGGCTTCGGTGAGGAAGATCCGCATCTCGTTCATCGTTTCGAGGTTCCACATCAGCGAACCCTTGGTGCCATAGATCTCGAAGGCCATCTGGCTCTGTGGACCGACGATGGCCCGGCTCGCCTCGAAGGTCCCGACCGAACCGTTCGCGAAACGAGCGAAGCAACCGGCGTAGTCCTCGTTGGTCACCGGGCCGGTCGGATCGCCTGGCTCACCGCGGTCGTAGTGCGTGCCCTCGCCGGGCTTCGGGAGAGGACGCTCCTTGATCACGGTGTCCTGCAGCCCGACGACCGACTCGATCGGCCCGTTGAGCATCATGGCGAGATCGATCGAGTGACTGAGAATGTCGGAGCTCACGCCGTAGCCGGCGCCATCGTGTTCGAAGCGCCAGCTGAGCAGCCCCATGGGATCGGACCCGTACATCGAGAAGAACCGACCCCGGTAGTTCGTGATGTCGCCGAGGACGCCGGCATCGATCAGGGACTTCGCGTACTGCACGAGCGGCGCCCAGCGATAGTTGTAGCCGACACCGGTGATGACCCCGGCGGCCCTCGCCGCCTGCTCGGCCCGGGCGGTCTGATCCGGGGTACCGCCGACGGGCTTTTCGCAGAACACCGCTTTGCCGGCCTTCGCCGCCATGACCGACAGCTCTTCGTGCAGCATGTTCGGTGCACAGACGATCACGGCATCGACGTCGGGGTGATTGATGGCGACCGCCGGGTCGGTCGTCGACTCTCGGAAGCCGAACGAGCGGACGGCTTCGACACCGCGTGCTTCGACGTTGTCGCAGCAGATGATCAACGCCGGCTCGGCGTTGCGGTCGGGAAAGAGCGATGGGATGCGGGCGTAGGACCGGCTGTGGGCTTGGCCCATCCAGCCGAAGCCGATGACGGCGATGCCGATCGTTGGCAGCTCAGAAGAAGTCATGGATCTGTCGGTGTCTCTTTGGTTTCGGGGGGGGTATTGGAGCGTGCTGACCGGACGGGCCTTCAGGCCTCGATGTCGTTCCACGCTGGCTGGAGCAGTTCGGCGTTCACCAGGTGCGTTGGGCGGTCGCCGGCCAGAACCTGCGTGACTTGGTCGAGCGCCATGTCGAGCATGCGACGGCGGCCGACGGTGGTGGACGACGCGGTGTGCGGCGTGACGATGACGTCGTCACGGCTGAGCAACGGATGGTCCGGGGGAAGGGGTTCAGGGTCGGTCACGTCGAGACCGGCGTTCGACACCTGGCCGGTGTGAAGGGCCTCGAGCAGCGCATCGTGATCGACGAGCCCACCTCGGCTGGCATTCACGAAGACCACGCCGTGCTTGCACTTCGAGAAGGTCTCGGCATCGAAGAGTCCAGCGGTGTCGGCGGCCAGCGGCGCATGCAACGACAAGATGTCTGACTGGGCGAGCAGCTCCTCGAACTCGACCAGCTCGGGGCTGGCCGGGTCGTCGGCGAGGTCGTCGGCGAAGACGAACGGATCGTGCGTGATCACGCGCATCCCGACCGCGCTCGCGATCCGTGCGACGCGTCGAGCGATGCGGCCATAGGCCAAGAGACCGAGGGTGAGCCCGTCGAACTCGATAGCGGTGTTGAGCATCGCATAGTCACCCGTCGCCTTGCGCAGCCTCGACTGCTGACGAGGCAGCTCCTTGCCGACGGCGAACATCAGCGCGATTGCGTGCTCCGCGGTCGAGACCGTCGGCCCCTCAGGGGTGTTGGTGACCGCAATGCCCCGCTCGGTGGCCGCGGCGAGATCGACGGCATCCACGCCAATGCCGGTCCGAGCGATGACCCGCAGACCAGGGATGCGGTCCATCATCGGACCGTCCCAGGTCGCGCCACCGACAACGACGGCGTCAGCGCCGTACATGTCGTCCTCGCTCGGTCCGACGACGTCGTGGTCGCCGAGATCGACCTCGGGGAACGGTCGATCGATCCAGATCTTCATGGTGCTCTGCCGTTTCGAGTTGGCTAGTCGGCCATGGCTTCGGCCAACTCGTGCTGAAGCTGCTCGAGCTCCGCACCGCCGGCCATCAGCTGGGTCAACTCGGACTGGGTGATCTCTGCTTTGGCGAAGTTGCCGAGAGACTGACCACGATTGAGGATCATGAAACGATCACCGACCGGGTACGCGTGGTTCGGGTTGTGGGTGATGAAGATCACGCCGAGTCCGCGCTTGGCCGCTTCGACGACGTAGCGCAGCACGACACCGGACTGCTTCACGCCGAGTGCCGAGGTCGGCTCGTCGAGGATCAGC
>CALLIQ010000053.1 GCA_938008925.1 uncultured Acidimicrobiales bacterium | reverse complement strand
ACCAGCGGGATCAGCACGCCATCGGCATCGAGCAGGCCGCCGGCGCGCACCGCTCGTTGGGCGTAGTTGCGGTCGAGACCGTCTTCGAGTGCTTCGACCACCTCGGCCGGCTCGAGTTCTGGAGCCACAGCGAGCAGGCGGACCAAGGCGCCCGCCTCCGGTCCGCAGCGCGCGACCCGTCCCGCGACGGCATCGACGAGCTCTTCGGGCACGGCGTCGAGATCGCCCGACCAGTTCGATGCCACCGCATCGGCGGCGAGGCCGACCGACCCGGCGGTCGCGGCGTGGAGTTGATCGAGTAGGTCCGATGACGTCGCCCGGCCGAACATCTGCCCCGCTGCGGTGGCGAACTCCTCGGCGTCGAGGAGACCGACTCGCCCGGCTCCATCGAGCTCGGTCAGTACGTCGTTGAAGATCTGCAGCGTCTGGCTCGACGGCCAAGGACGACGGCTGGCCCACACGGCGGGTCCGCCGGCACCAGCGCTCGAGGCCGCGTCGAGCAAGACCTCGAGTGCGGACTCACCGAACCATTGCAGGTCGTCGACGACGACCAGGGAGACGCCCGATTCCACGGCGGCACGAACGGCGAGATCGTCTGGGGATCGGGTCGGGTGGCCGGCGACCCAGGCGACGGCGGACGCGTCGGAGGGATCGAGCCCGACCTCAGCGACCCAGGCCCTGAGTCGGTGCGTTCGGCCGCTCCCACCGGGTCCGATCACCAACCGGCGGCTGATCATCGCCGCGGCATCGTCGCTCATCCGAGCATCTCCGTCGTGTCCCTCACGGTGCCATCTTGGTCAGGATGGACGCGTTTCGCCACCATGGTCACCCGATCAGCGGGGCGCCGGACGGGCAGCAAGGCTGGATCACCGCAGTCAGTCATCGTGGTCGGTCGCCTCGAGCCTCACAGCCCGACGGCGCCATCCACCGGATCGATGGGGTCTGCCGGCTCGAAACCGAACACCCTGCCGTAGAACCACAGTTCGGCCTCGAGCGAGCGGATGATGCTGGCCTCCTGGCGGAACCCGTGCTGCTCTCCCTCGAAGAGGAGGTAGGCGTGAGGAATGCCCTTCTCGGCCACGGCTGCGACGATCGCTTCCGACTGATTCGGCGGCACGACCTCGTCTTCGGAGCCCTGGAGCACGAGCAGCGGGCACGACAGGTCGGCCGTGTGGTTGATCGGCGAGCGGGCGTCGTAGACGCTCTTCGCCTCGGGGTAGGGGCCGATCAACCCGTCGAGGTAGCGACTCTCGAACTTGTGGGTGTCGGTGGCCAGCGCTTCGAGGTCGGCCACGCCGTACAGGCTCGTGCCAGCCGAGAAGACGTCGGACACCTGCAACGCACGGAGCACCGTGAACCCGCCGGCAGACCCGCCACGGATGGCGATTCGCTCGGGGTCGACCCGGCCCGTCGCCGCGAGGTGTTCGGCGACGGCGACGCAGTCTTCGACGTCGACGATCCCCCACGACTCGTCGAGCAGGCGGCGGTACTCACGGCCGTAGCCGGTCGACCCGCCGTAGTTGACGTCGGCGACACCAAAGCCACGACTGGTCCAGAACTGGACCTTGAGGCTGAGGTCGGGACTCGAGTGTGCGGTGGGACCACCGTGGCCCATGACGACGAGGGGCGGCAGCTCACCATCGGGTGCTGAGACGGGTCCGGTCGGCGGGTAGTAGAAGGCGTGCGTCGAACGCCGACCGACGGTGAGACCGACGCCTTCTGCCACGGCGAACCATGCAGGGTCGACGCCGAGGTCGGCGCCTGCTCGGACCACCGAAATGGGGGCATCGACCCCCTGCCCGGGACTCGCAGTGGCGTCGACGACTGCGATACACGGAAGCGCATCGGCCGAATGACCGACCACGGCGACCCGGCGTTCGCCCTCGGCCGTCCCGAACGATGCCAAACCGCCGATGGCGACGAACGGCGTTTCGATCGGGCTCATCGAGCCGTTGGGAGCCAGGAGGGCGAGCGAATCGACCGCATCGGTGGTGATGACGACCGCGAGATGGTCGTCACCGAGCTCGACCCAACGCTGGAGCCCGAACACCCACTGCGGTCCACCGATCTCCGCACCGTCGAGCGCGGTCAGGACACGGGTGGACTTGGACTCGGGCTCCCAGCCGTTGAGATTCCAGAACCCGGTGACGTCGGTGGAGAAGACGAGCTCGTTTGCGCTCGTCCACGCCGCGCCGACCGCCGAGCAGCCTTCGGACACGACCGTGACCTTGCCGATCCGCAGCTCTGACTCGTTCGCCCACAGGGGGGCGGCGAGAAGGCGGGTTTCGTCCCAGGGCATGTTGGGGTGATCCCAGCTGATCCACGAGATCCACTGGCCATCCGGCGAGATCCGCGGCGCGGCGACGAAGTCGGACCGATCCGACAACACGATCGGTTCACCACCGGCCGCAGGCACGGCGACGAGGGCATTGACCGCCTCGCCGTGATCGGCGACCAGGGCGGCGTGATGATCCTCGCTGACGCAGACGATCCACGACGCGTCGGGCGACTCGACCCCATCGGCGAAGCGCCAGGCGTGTGGCTCTTCCGGTTCCGGGGTGATCGCGAGCGGTTCGGACGCGACGTTCGAGGCGAGCGAGACCCGGTGAAGACGCTGGTCGTCCCAGTTCGAGAAGTAGGCGGTGTCCGCACCGAGGAAGGAGGCGCCCCCGCCGTATTCATGCACTCGGGTGCGGGCGGAGAAGGGCGCAGCGAGCACGTCCGAGGCCGGTCCGCCGTCGACCGAGCGAACCAGCACGACCCGTCCACCTTCGGTCGGGCGAAGCTCGCTCCACCACACCTCGGTGCCGGTCTCAGAGGTTCGAACGCTCGGGCCCCCGAGCCCGACGCCCCCCGCAGCGACGATCGATGCGGTCAGCGGAGACGGCCAGGAGCCGAACGTGCTCGTCATGATCAGGCCTCGGCGAGCAGGTCGCCGATCCGCTGCAGGCCCTCGCCGAGATCGTCGTCGCCGAGAGCGAAGGAGAACCGGGCGTACCCAGGGCTGCCGAAGGCCTCGCCAGGAACGAACGCGACCTTCGCCTGCTCGAGCACGACGTCGGCGAGGGTGAGCGTCGAGTCGATCTCGGTGCCGCGGATGGTCTTGCCGATCAGCCCTTCGAAGCTCGGGAAGGCGTAGAACGCACCTTCGGGGGCCAGACACTCGACGCCGGGCATGTCGGACAACATGGCGTGCATCGTCTTGCGGCGGCGATCGAATGCTTCACGCATCGCGACGACGGCGGCGAGATCGCCCTCGACCGCTGCCTGGGCGGCGACCTGAGACACCATCGCCACGTTGGAGGTCTGGTGCGACTGAAGGCTGGTGAGGGCCTTGGCCATGTCGGCGGGGGCGATGATCCACCCAACACGCCAACCGGTCATGGCGTAGGTCTTGGCGACACCGTTGAGGACGATGCACTGGTTTGCGATCTCGGGGACGAGCGTGGCGATCGAGTGGAACTCGGCGCCGTCGTAGGTGAGGTGCTCGTAGATCTCGTCGGTGAGAACCCAGATGCCATGCTCGGCGGCCCACTGGCCGATCGCTTCGATCTGCTCCTTGGCGTAGACCGCACCGGACGGGTTCGACGGGCTCACGAAGATGAGGGCCTTGGTCTTGTCGGTCCGCGCGGCCTCGAGCTGCTCGACCGTGGCCTTGAAGCCGGTTTCGATCGTCGTCGTGACCGGCACCGGAACGCCGCCCGCGAGCCGGACCGGCTCGGGATAGGTGGTCCAGAACGGGGTCGGGATCATGACCTCGTCGCCCGGGTCGACGACGCCGGCGATTGCGTTGTACACGGCGTGCTTGCCGCCGTTGGTGACGACGACCTGAGCCGGGTCGACCTCGTATCCGGAGTCGCGAGCGGTCTTCGCCGCGATCGCAGCCTTGAGCTCGAGCGTGCCGCCGGCGAGGCCGTAGCGGTGGTTCCTCGGGTCGCGACATGCGGCGGCCGCGGCCTCGACGATGTAGTCGGGAGTGGGGAAGTCAGGCTCGCCAGCTCCGAAGCCGACGACCGGCTCGCCAGCCGCCTTCAGCGCCTTCGCCTTGTTGGTGACTGCAAGGGTCGCCGAGGGGGCGATCGAGCCGACTCGCTGGGAAATCCGGGCTGCTGTCATTTGAGAAATCTCCGCTATTTGGTTCGCACCGATGAGGGCAGCTGCCATCATTCCAGCCCGTGAGCCAAACCACTCCTGATATTCGCATCCCCGACGAATTGCTTCCGGCGGACGGGCGTTTTGCCTCCGGTCCATCGAAGGTTCGTCCCGAAGCGGTCCAGGCGCTCGCCGAGATCGCCGACGGATACCTCGGCACGTCGCACCGCAAGGCAGGGGTGAAGGACGTCGTCCACCGACTGCGCACCGGGCTCGATTCGCTGTTCGATCTGCCCGATGACTGGGAGGTCGTCCTCGGCAACGGTGGCACCACACTCTTCTGGGACGCCGCCACGTTCGGACTCATCCGCGATCGCTCCCAACACCTCAGCTTCGGCGAGTTCTCGTCGAAGTTCGCCGCATGCACGACCGCAGCGCCGTTCCTCGCCGACCCGATGGTGATCGCCTCGGAAACGGGCACCCATCCCGAGGCCGTCGCCGACGAGCGGGTCGACCTGTACGCGCTCACCCACAACGAGACGTCCACCGGCGTCACGATGAACCTCACTCGCCCCCATGGGGCGAACGACGACGCGCTCGTCGCCGTCGACGCCACCTCCGCGGCGGGCGCCGTTCGCTGGAACACCGACGAGGTCGACTGCTACTACTTCGCTCCGCAGAAGGCGCTCGCTTCCGACGGTGGGCTGTGGGTCGCCTGCTGTTCGCCAAAGGCACTCGACCGCATCGCCGAGCTCGACGCAGGCGGCCGCTGGATCCCGCCCGGCCTCTCGTTGCAGACGGCTGTCGAGAACTCGGTCAAGGACCAGACCTACAACACGCCGGCTCTCGCGACCATCTTCCTCACCGTCCACCAGGTCGAGTGGTTCAACGAGAACGGCGGCATGGACTTCGCCGCCGGCAAGAGCGAGGCCAACGCATCCGTCATCTACGACTGGGCTGATGCGAGCGACTACGCCAGCTGCTTCGTCTCCGATCTCGACCAGCGCAGTCCGGTCGTCGCCACCATCGACTTCGACGACGCCGTGTCGGCGGACACCTTGGCGGCGGTGCTCCGAGCGAACGGCATCCTCGACACC
>CALLIQ010000052.1 GCA_938008925.1 uncultured Acidimicrobiales bacterium | reverse complement strand
GGGGTAGCCGTCGTAGATGAACACGGTCGGGAGGTCGGTCTCGGGTGCGGCGGCGATCGACACGCCGCCGACGTCCCATCGGTCGCAGATCGTGAACAGGGGCAGGATGCCGATCGCCGCATGCTCGGCGGCGTGGAGCGCGCCGGGCAGCGCGAACTCGCGGATGCCGGCCTTGCGGATGAGGTCCTCTTGCCACTCGTACCAGACCGCCGTCGTGACGAGTTCTTCGGGCGGAAGGTCGAGTTCGACAGATTCGAGCAGCGTTCGGCTGCCGGTCTCGCGCACCTGGTAGCCGGTGACGGTCGTGGTCACCCGCACCATCCCGAGATGGAGCAGCGATGCGCCGACCGGCTTCGACTCGTTCGACTCGATCACCTCGATCTGGATGTCGGACTTGGTCTGGGTCCAGGTCTTGCCGTCGTCCTTGTGCGCCCGGGCGGTACGGGCGTCGAGGTCGAGCTCGTCGATCTTCCACGGTTGACCGCGGTGCAGATAGACCGCGCCTTCGTGCACGAGACTCGCCGCCCGACCGAGCTCGACGGTGCCGATGAGATCGTCATACTCGTCGACGATGCGGGCCTCTCCGGCCGACGCCGATCGCAGACCGATTCGATGGAACGGCATCCCTCGGCCGCCCCACACGGCCCGCGGAACGCGGCGTCGATCGGGGCGGATGCGGAGCTCGTCGTCGACCACGAGGCGTCGGATGCCGTCGTCGATCTCGCCCCACCATCGAGCATCACCCGGCATGAGCGGGTGCTCGTAGGCAGCGCAACCGAGGTGGGGGTCGAGGATGTTGGGATTGTCGACGTTGACCACCGCCGGTTCCGGCGGCCGGGCGAAGAGGTCGGCGGGATGGTTGACGAACCACTGATCGAGTTGGTCGTCACCCGCCACCAGTACGGCCAACGACTCCTGTTGCGATCGACCGGCACGACCGATCTGTTGCCAGAACGAGGCGATCGTTCCCGGGAACCCGCACAGCACGGTGGCGTCGAGCCCGCCGATGTCGATGCCGAGTTCGAGCGCGCTCGTCGTGACCACGGCTCGGACCGAACCGGCGACGAGTTCGGCTTCGATCTCCCTGCGTTCGGCCGCGAGGTAGCCCGACCGATACGGCCGAACGGTGTCGGCGAGCTCGGGCGGCAGCGCTCGTGCGACGCCAGCCGCGACCCGTTCGGTGAGCGCTCGGCTTGCGCAGAACGCGATCACCCGGTGGCCGGCGGTGACGAGCTCAGACACCACCTTGATCGTCTCGCTGGCCGGCGATTGGCGGATGCCCTTGTCGACATCGACCAACGCCGGCTGGACCAGGGCGATGTGGCGCGTGCCGCTCGGCGAGGCGTCGCTGGTGATCGAGGTGACGGGCTTCGCGCACAACTCCGATGCCAACACCTCGGGAGAGCCGATGGTGGCCGAGGTGAACACGAAGGTCGGGTCGGAGCCGTAGAGCGCGCACGCTCGCTGAAGCCGACGCATGAGGTGGGCGACGTGGGTGCCGAAGATCCCGCGCAGCACGTGGAGCTCGTCGATGACGACGTGCTCGAGCCGCTTGAGGAACGTGGCCCACTTGGCGTGATGGGGGAGGATGCCGTGGTGCAGCATCTCCGGGTTGGTGAGCAGCACGTTGGCGTTCGATCGGGCCCACGTGCGCACGTCTCGGGTGGTGTCGCCGTCGTAGGTGCTGGCCTGGAGCCCGGGGATGTCGAGCTCGCCGAACGACCGAAGCTGGTCTTGAGCCAGCGCCTTCGTTGGGTAGAGGAGCAGCGCGGTGCCGGAGCGGATGCCGCTGACGACCGACTCGGCGATCGGGATCTGGTAGCAGAGCGACTTGCCCGATGACGTGCCGGTCGCGATCACGACCGATTCACGATCGCGGATGTGATCGATCGCCTCGGCTTGATGGGCGAAGAGCCCGTCGGCCGGGATGCAGTGCGCGACGTCGTCGTGAAGCGGCCGAGCGAGGCTGGCGTGCGCGCCCTCCCGAGCCAGCACGATCTCGTGATGCACCAGCCGACCGTCAGCCTCGAGACGTTGCACCGCCGCGGACATGGCGGCCTCTGTATGCGCGGTGCTGGCCACGAAGAGAGACTACTCAGGCCATGAGACAGGATGGGATGCCCAAGGGTGTGGCCGATGTCGGGACTTTTGACTCCCTCCAATCGCCGCGCAAAGCCTGCGACTTCGGCGACAATCAATCCTGATGGTCCCCCCGCTCCCCACTCAGACGGCCCTTCCGGTGCCGGAACCGGGTCGCCGGAGCGCGGAAGCGTTCGTCTCCACCCACCTGTCACACCTCGTGTGCGACGAGGTTGCGGGGTCTGGCAGCTTCGTCGGCGGGCAGCGCGCAGCCGATGCGGCCCTCGCCGCATTCGACGTGACGCGCTACGCCCAGCGTCGCAACGAGGTCTTCCCGACCCCGAAGCGCGGCGCCTCCGGCGTGTCGCCCTACATCCGCCACGGTTACCTGTCGCTGGAAGACGTGTGGAATCACGTCGGTGGTGGACCGGCTCGAGACGTCGACAAGTTCCGCGACGAGCTGCTCTGGCAGGAGTTCGCCCGCCATTGGTATGCCCGCCTCGGCGAACGCACCAAGCATGGGCTTCGTCGACAGCTGCTTCCGATGGCGGACACCGCCGATCCGGATCGTCCGACCCTCGACGACTGGAACCGTGAGCTCGCCTGCTTCGA
>CALLIQ010000051.1 GCA_938008925.1 uncultured Acidimicrobiales bacterium | reverse complement strand
TCTCCAGAACGCGAGGTGGGGCGCGCCAGATCTCCAGAAGCGGTGGGGCGGCGCTAGGTTCTGCCCGGTGAAAGCGCTCGAGTTCCGCCGCCACGAAGGTCGCTATGTCGCCGCCGCCATTTCTTCTCGGCTTCGCCCGGGAAGCGGTGCAGCCACGGGACCGCTGAGCCTCGTCGAGTCCGACGCTCCCGACCTGCCGGGCGATGGTTGGCAGCGCGTCAAACCACGCTTGGCCGGCATCTGCGGCTCGGACCTCGCGACGGTCGACGGCAAATCCTCTCGCTACTTCGAGCCCTGGGTGTCGTTCCCGTTCGTGCCCGGCCACGAGGTGGTCGGCGAGCTGGAAGACGGAACCCGGGTGGTGCTCGAACCCGTTCTCGGCCACGCGGCCCGAGGCTTCGACAAGCCCTCCCCCGATGCTGCGCCCGGCGATGGTGACGACTACCGCCACCTCGTGAGCGGCGACCTCGAGCCCGGCATCCAGATCGGCTACTGCGCCTCGACCGGAGGCGGCTGGTCGAGCGAGTTCGTCGCCCACGAGTCACAGCTCCATGTCGTCCCCGACGAGCTGTCCGACGAACAGGCCGTGATGATCGAGCCGAGCGCGGTCGGCGTTCACGCTGCGCTGCGCACTCCCATCGCCGAAGGCGACACGGTCGTGGTGCTCGGTGCCGGCACCATGGGCCTCGTCGCCATCGCCGCGCTGCGAGCCTTCACCAAGGCGGGGACGATCATCGTCGGGGCGAAGTACCCCGAGCAATCTGCACTTGCATCCGAACTCGGCGCCGACATCGTCGTCGCACCCCGAGAGGTCAGTCGAGCGGTTCGCCGGGCCACGAAGAGCTTCCTCATCGGCGACGACCTCTCCGGCGGTGCCGACGTCGTCATCGATGCCGTCGGCTCCGCCGCATCGGTCCAAGAGGCGATCGGCATCACCCGACCAAGGGGAACCGTCGTCCTCGTCGGCATGCCGGGCCGAGCAACGATCGACTTCACGGCCTTGTGGCACCGCGAGACGAATCTCGTCGGCGCATACACCTACGGCACAGAGACGCTCCCGGACGGAACCCAGCGCACCTCGTTCGACCTCGCCACCGAGCTCGTCGGGTCGGCCGATCTCGGGCGATTGGTCGGGGCCACCTATCCGCTCGAGCAGTACCAAGACGCCATGCTCCACGCTGCTGCGGCGGGTGGGCGAGGCACGATCAAGGTCTGCTTCGACCTCCGCTGACTGGTGAGAATCGAACGGTGAGGTAACGTGGCCGCCATGGAAACGAACGCTCCCGACACCCTCACCGACGGCGAGGTCGCCGCTCAGACGTCTGACGCCGAGGCAACCGACGAGCTGGTTCTCGACGAACTGTTGGTCGAAGAGATCTCGATCGACGGCATGTGCGGCGTCTACTAGCCCATCCGGCTGAGACCCACTCGACCCAGACGAGGAACCATCGGTGACGGCAACCGCCGCCCCGGCCTTCGACCCCGCCACTCCGTGGCGCCTGCACCCGAGGGTGTCGCTCCGCCCAGAGCCCTTTGGCGCGCTCGCCTATCACTACGACAATCGTCGGCTGAACTTCCTCCGCTCCCCCGACCTCGTGGCACTCGTGAAGATCCTCGGCGATCACCCCGAGCCCCGCGCCGCGTTCGACAGCCTCGATCTCGACCCGAAGCGCTGGCCCAGCTTCCAGCAAGCCCTGGCCGCCCTCGCAGCGTCCGACTTCCTCGAACCCCAGTAGTCGACCAACCCCGACTCGACCACGATCAGGATCACCAATGACTGCGCTCACCGACGAACTCAAGCTCGGCCTCGACGCCCCCATCTGCCTCACGTGGGAGCTCACCTACGCCTGCAACCTCGCCTGCGTGCACTGCCTCAGCTCGTCGGGCCGCCGCGATCCACGAGAGCTCAGCACCGAGGAAGCCATCGGCGTCATCGACGAGATGCGAGCGCTTCAGGTGTTCTACGTGAACATCGGTGGCGGCGAGCCCATGATCCGCCCCGACTTCTTCGAGCTGGTCGACTACGCAACCACCAACGGTGTCGGCGTGAAGTTCTCGACGAACGGATCTCGCATCGATTCGGCCCGTGCCCGCCAACTCGCGGACATGGACTATCTCGACATCCAGATCTCGGTCGACGGTGCCGACGCCGCCACCAACGATCACGTGCGGGGCGACGGTTCGTTCGCGACCGCCATCGCCGCCATGGACGCCCTCGCCGACGCCGACTTCGGGCCCTTCAAGATCAGCGTGGTGGTCACACGAGAGAACGCCGACCAACTCGACGGCTTCGAGGCACTCGCGAACCGCTACGGCGCAGAGTTGCGACTCACCAGGCTTCGCCCTGCCGGCCGCGGCGCCGACACCTGGCATGAGCTCCACCCGCTGCAAGATCAGCAGGTGCGCCTGTACCACTGGCTCCTCGAGCGCCCGCACGTGCTGACCGGCGACTCGTTCTTCCACCTCAACGCGCTCGGCGACGAGAACCTGCCCGGCCTCAACCTCTGTGGCGCCGGTCGAGTCGTGTGCCTGATCGACCCCGTCGGCGACGTGTACGCCTGCCCGTTCGTCCTTCACGACGAGTTCAAGGCCGGCAACGTGCGCGACGAGGGCGGCTTCGCCAAGGTCTGGAAGGAATCCGAACTGTTCACCGAGCTGCGCGAGCCGCAGTCGGCTGGCGCCTGCGCCAGCTGCGGACAGTTCGATGCCTGCCAGGGCGGTTGCATGGCGGCCAAGTTCTTCACGGGCATGCCACTCGACGGTCCCGACCCCGAGTGTGTGAGCGGTCATGGTGAGGTCGCGCTCGCCAACGTCGGTGTCGAGATGCGCCCGATCTCGACCAACGACCACTCGAAGCCCGTCCCTGTGGCGCTGAGCAAGACCCGGGTCTGACCCGTCGGAGCCGGTCGGTCTCGGCCGGCTCTGCTGGAGCGGAATTCGAATCTCGCGAGGTGCGCTGTAGCGTGCCGAGCATGAGCATGATCGGAACCCGCGTCCTCCGAAAAGAAGATCCCGCCTTCCTCACGGTCGGTGGTCTCTACGTCGACGACCTCGCCCCCACCGATGCGTTGTGGGCGACGTTCGTCCGATCGGTCATGCCGCACGCGACGATCAACGGCGTCGACTCCAGCGAGGCGCTGGCGATGCCCGACGTCGTCGGTGTGTACACCGCAGCCGATCTCGGCCTCGAGGCTCACAGCGGCAACCCGCTGCTCAACGCCGAGATGAAGCGAGCGTCGCTCGTCATCGACACCGCCCGCTACGTCGGTGAGCCGATCGCCGTGGTCGTCAGCCGCACCCGCGAGGCCGGTGTCGACGCAGCCGAGATGGTCGTGGTCGACTACGAGCCGCTCGAACCGGTCCTCGACATGCACACCTCCGCTGAGTCAGAGGTGCTCATCCATCCTGCCGCCGGCACGAACGTGGCCTTCGCCGTCCCGTCGTCTGGCGAGGACATCATGGCCGGTTGCGAAGTGACCGCATCGGTGTCGTTCGACAACCCCCGCCTCGCTCCGTGCCCACTCGAACCCCGAGCCACCACCTCTCGTTGGACCACCACGGAGGACGGCCGACCGTTCCTCACCCAGTACGCAACGACCCAGGGCGCCCACGGCACCCGAGACACGCTGATGGGTCGACTCGGTCTCGAGGCCGATCAGATCCGTGTCGTCACCCCCGACGTCGGTGGCGGATTCGGCGCCAAGAATGGCGGCTACCCCGAAGACATCGTGGTCGCCATGCTGGCTCGCGAGCTCGATGCCCCCATGCGCTGGGCCGAGACCCGCTCGGAGAGCATGCTCGGGCTCGTTCACGGCAGGGCATGCCACTTCGACGTGACGATCGGTGGCGATCGCAACGGCCGGATCAAGGCGCTGCGCGTGCACATGACTCAGGACGGCGGCGGCCACGCCGAGATCGCTTGCGTCCTCCCCTTCCTCACCAAGGTCGTCGCCTGCGGCGTCTACGACATCGAGAAGGTCGACTTCTCGGCCACGTCGGTGCTCACCAACACGATGCCGACCGGTGCCTACCGGGGCGCCGGACGCCCCGAGGCAACCCATGCGCTCGAGCGCGGTCTCGACTTCTTCGCCGCCGAGATCGGCATGGATCCGGCCGAAGTCCGCCGCATCAACTACCACGCCCCCGAGGCCTTCCCTCTCACGACGCCGACCGGCGCCAACATGGATAGCGGCGAATACGAGGCCGGCCTCGATGCCGTGCTCGAAGCCGCTGGCTACGCCGAGCTCCGGGCCGAGCAGGCCAGCCGCCGCGAAGCCGGCGACTCGAAGCTCCTCGGCATCGGTCTGTGCAGCTACGTCGAGATCGCCAACCCGATGAGCAACGGTGAGTACGGCAGCTGCGAGATCCAGCCCGACGGCTCCGCCATCGTTCTCACCGGCTCATCGTCACACGGCCAGGGCCACCACACGGCGTTCGCCCAGGTGGCGTCCGAGCTCACCGGCATCCCGATCGAGAAGATCGACGTGCGCCACGGCGACACCGCCGAGGTTCCCCGAGGTGGCGGAACCGGTGGCTCGAAGTCGCTCCAGATCGGTGGCTCCGCCATCTGGCTGGCGACCGAAGAGGTCGTGAAGCAAGCCAAGGACCTCGCCGCCGAACTGCTCGAGGCCAACCCCGACGACATCGTCATCGACGTCGCCAGCGGTGAGTTCGCCGTCGCCGGTACGCCCGCCGTCGCGAAGTCCTGGGCCGAGGTCGGGGCCGCCGCAGCCGAGAAGAGCGGGACGAACCTGCGATCCGAGATCGACTTCAACCCTCCCGGCGCCACGTTCCCGTTCGGAACCCACCTGTCGGTGGTCGAGGTCGACGCCGACACGGGTGACGTCACGATCGTTCGCCACGTCTGTCTCGATGACGCCGGCAACATGGTCAACCCGCTGATCGTCGAGGGCCAGGTCCACGGCGGTGTCGCTTCGGGTGTCGCGCAGGCGCTGATGGAGGCGTTCTCCTACGACGCCGACGGCAATCCACTCACGGCCAACTTCATGGACTACGGGTTCGTGTCGGCCGCCGAGCTGCCGAGCTTCGAGCGCATTCCCATGGAGACGCCCACCGATCGCAATCCGATGGGCGTCAAGGGCGTTGGCGAGTCGGGCACCATCGGTGCCACGCCAGCCGTTCAGAACGCCGTGGTCGATGCGCTGTCGCATCTGGGCGTTCGCCACGTCGACATCCCCGCCACGGCCGAGCGCGTGTGGCGAGCCATCAACGACTGATCGCTCGCCGTAGCCCCACCACCCCGGCAGCGGCCGCCATCAGAACCGCCGCCAGCAAGACGAACGGCACGAACGGCTGGCCCATGAGCGGCCGGCCCGGTGTGGCGGCCAACACCGCGTCGGTTCCGCCCGTCGGATCGATCGCGTCGCCGGGCAGAACTGCAGACAACAACCCGTCGCGATCGCAGCTGCGAAGGCCCTGACGGTTCGAGGCATCTCGGCGATTCGACACGTCGTCGCGTTCAGCATCGAAGGTGAAGACGGGGTCGACCGACATCTCGGATGGGGAGATGTAGGTCGTGAGGCGGGTCAGGTAGCGGTCGGAGCGGTCGCGGAGATAGGGCTCGATGAAGTTGAACTGAGACGCCGGCCCGGCGAACTCGGTGATGAAGGCCTGTCCCCGATCGAAGGCATCGGCCCGACTCTGGATGAGCGACGTGTAGTTGCTGCCGTTGCCGGATCGACCGAAGCGAAGCTCATCGGTGCTGATCTCCATGTG
>CALLIQ010000050.1 GCA_938008925.1 uncultured Acidimicrobiales bacterium | reverse complement strand
CGGCGTCAGCTGCTGAGGTCTCGCCAGCTCTGGGGATCGCGGCCGAGTTCGATCAGGCGGTTGGCGGCCCACAGTGGGACTTCGATCTCTTCGCCGGCGAGCACCTGACCCCATTGCTCGCCGTCCTCGGCCCAGATGTGGCAGGTGTTCTTGTTGACCGACATTCGCTGCTCTCGCTGCTTGCGACTCGTCGCGAGGTCGACCGGGGTCTCCGATGCCGATTCGTTGACCGCGCTCATCGACCACATCGACTGAATCGCAACGGGCGCCATCGCCTGCAGGAGCGCGCCGACGTGCGTACAGCCCCGCGGTCCGCCGAACAGGTCCTTGACCTGGCGGCTGAATCCTCGGGCGATCGATATGCCGACGAGCTGGTCGTATTTCGACTCGATCGACGTGCAGCCCCCGTGCGGGGTGACCTCCATGACCACCTCGGCCGAGGTGATCTCGAGCGATGGGAACGCCACCACGAGGTCGACGACCATGAGATGGACCGACATCGGCTCGGGATCGTCGGCGATGTAGAGACCCGGCGGCTTCTGGTCGTGGACCTGGCCCCGAATCCGCAGCGCCGCGTCGCCCTCGCGGTAGGCCTTGACCGAGTAGTTCCGGTCGTGAATCAGCTCACCCGTCGGTTCGGGAATGCGGTCGGAGACGTCGATGGGGAGCGCTGGCATGACGGGCAATCGAAGCCGATCACCCAGGTCGACACCAAGTCCCCGTGACGAAGGTCACCGGTCGTGCCGGCAGTGATCGGTCAGCTCGGCGGGACTGCTCGGCGCAGAAAGTCGACGACGGCGCCGGAGAAGATGTCGTTGCGATCGCCGGCGACCATGTGGGCCGCGTCTGTCACGTTGACGTACTCCGCCTGCGGACACTGGGCGAGAAAGGCTTGGGCGCCGTCCTCGGTCAACACGTCGGACATCCCACCGCGGATGAGCAGCACGGGCAGGTGCAGATTGTCGGCCGCGTCATGCAGGCTCGCCCGGTAGTTCTTCATGCTCCACTTGCGGTCACGTCGAGCCGGATCCCAATGCCAGTAGTAGCGACCGTCGGAGCCGAGTCGCACGTTCTTGGCGAGGCCGTCGAGGTTGCGCGGCCGCTTGCGATGCGGCTGGTAGTTCGCGATGGCGGCGGCCACTTCTTCGAGCGACTCGAAGCCCTCGGGCTTCTGATCCATGAACTCGCGAATCTTCTTCGTGCCTTCGATCTCGACCTTCGGCGCGATGTCGACCAGCACCAAGGCGGCGGCGGCAAGCCGCTCCTGACCGATCGCCAGCAGGCTCGTGCTCCCGCCCATCGAGGCGCCCACCAGGATCGGTTCCTCGGCGCCGAGCGCAGCGGAGACGGCGATCAGATCCTCGACGTTCATGTCGGGCTCGTACGCGCCGTCCGCGGCCCAGTCCGAGTCGCCATGGCCGCGGGCGTCGATCGACACGGCGTAGTAGCCGGCGTCGCCGAGAATCTCGCCGGCCCCCTTCCAGGCGTGACGGGTCTGACCTCCGCCGTGCTGCAGAATCACGACTCGCCCGTTCGGATCGCCCCACGCGTCACCCCGAATCGTCAGCCCGCCGGCACCTGGCCACTCGTGCATGGGTTCGGGCGCGCCCGGCAGCCGCGTTCGTTCGACGGTCTCGGGCTCGACGGGCTCGGCTTGGCTCATCCCGCCACTATGCAGCGAGCCTGCGGTCCGACACCAAGTGAGGTGCTGAGCTAGAAGACGAGTTCGGACACGGTGTAGATCAGCAAGCCAGCGATGCCCCCGACGAGCGTGCCGTTGATGCGGATGAACTGCAGGTCCTTGCCAACCTGCAACTCGAGCCGATCACTCGTGTCGGCCGAGTCCCAGCTCCGGACGGTGCTTGCGATCAACTCGGACACCTCGCCTCGGAACTGCTCGGCGATGTAGCCGACGCCCCCCACGATCCAGTTGTCGATCTTCTTCCGCAGGAGCGGGTCGGCTTCGAGCGAGCGGCCGGCCTCGACGATCGCCTCTTCGAGGCGGACCCGCAGCTCGGAGTCGGGATCGTTCGTCGCTTCCAGCAAGCCCATCTTGATGCGGCTCCACAGCGAGTCCATCCACGCCCGCACCTCCGGGTGCGACAGGATCTCGTCGCGCAGCTGCTCCCCTCGGGCCTCGAGCTCCGGGTCGTCCTTCAGCCGCTCGGAGAGTTCGACGGTCTTGTCGTCGAGCTGGCGGCGGAAGGGGTGGCCCGGCTGGGTGCGGATGTCGTCGACGAAGCGCTCGACCGACTCGTAGATCTTCAGGAAGACCTTGTCGTCGACCTGCTCGGGCACCCACCACGGCGACTCCTGCGACAGACGGCGCCGGAAGGTGGTTTGGTTCTCGTGAAGGAACGTGGACAGCCCCTGCAACGTGAGCTCGAGCAGCCGTTGGTGATGCTGCCCTTCGATCGCGACGTCGACCGCCTTGCCGACGAGCGGCGTGACCGGGATCGACTTCACCCGCTGAACGACCACTTGCTCCATGCCCTGCTGGACGGTCTCGTCTCGCAGCACCTCGGTCACGCCGCCGACGACGGCGGCGCTCTGCTCACCGAGCGTCTTGGCATTCTCCGGCTTGGCCAGCCACTCCCCCAGACGGGCGGCGAGGTCTGCGGACTCGAGCCGGTCGGAGACCACTTCGCGAGTCAGGAAGTTCTCCTGGACGAAGTCGCCGAGACTCTCACCGATCTGGTCCTTGCGTTTCTCGATGATGGCGGTGTGCGGGATCGGGAGACCGAGCGGATGCCGGAACAAGGCAGTGACCGCGAACCAGTCGGCGATCGCTCCGACCATGGCCGCCTCGGCGGTGGCTCGGACATAGCCGGCCCACGCCGCTTCTTCTTCGAGCCCACGAGCGACGACGAAGATCACGGCCGCCAGCACGAGCATGCCGGTGGCCACCATCTTCATGCGGCGGAGGTCGCTTCGCCGCTGCTGGTCAGCCGCCGATTCCATCCGAGAGAGCGTATGCGGCGGCGTGACGCGTTGGCGGAACGCGTACCGTTGGCGGCGATGGCGGGCCTGCAATCGATCGTTCAGACGCCGATCGTTCGCACGATCACGAGAATCGCCGGTGTCGCCATCGCCGTCGTCTTGTTGGTCGTGGTGTTGCCGCGGGTGGCGAGCTGGGGTGAGGTGGCCGACGCGTTCGGCGACTTCTCCGGAGTGTGGCTCGCGCCGCTGCTCGTCGTCGGTGCCGCGAACCTGATCGCACCGGCCACCGCACACATGGCATCGCTCCCCGGGCTCGGCATCAACCGGGCCGTGATCAGCGACTGGACGACGACCGCCATCACGAACCTCGTCCCCGGCGGCAGCGCCATCGCGATCGCGGTCACCTCCGCCATGTACGCACGGTGGGGTCACGGCCGAGCGGCGATCGCCCGCTCGATCGTGGTGACCGGCGTGTGGGATCTCCTCGTCAAGCTCACCATGCCAGCGCTCGCGATCGTCTGGCTGGCAAGCGAACGCGAGCTCGATCGCGGTCTGCTCCAGGCGGCAATGATCGGGCTTGCACTCCTCGTCGGCGCCGTCGTGCTCGGTGCGATCCTGCTCGGCGTTCGACTCCCGTTCCTGCGGGCCGGCTGGCAGGAACGACTCGATCAGCTCCGAGCCGACACGGTCACGCTCGTGCGAACGAACGGCATCAGCCTCACGTTCTGGACGCTGGCCGGCCACCTCAACCTCGCCCTGCTGCTCTTCGTCTGCGTCCGCGGACTCGGCGTCGAGAGCGACGAACTGTCGGCGGCAGGCATCCTCGCCGCCTTCGCGTTCGGGCGGCTCATCACCGCGATCCCCATCACGCCCGGCGGTATCGGCGTGATGGAACTCGGCCTGACCGCGGCGTTGCTCGCATCGGGCACGCCGCCCGAAGCGCAGACCGTCGCCGCCGTACTGCTCTTCCGATTCTTCAGTCTCGTGACACCGATCCCGCTGGGGATCGCGGGTTGGGCCTGGTGGTCGGGCGTGTCGGGCAAGACGGTCGACGAGCCAGCCGCCGAACCGGTCGCCTAGAGCTTTTCGAACAACCGAACGGCCTGCTCAGCCGCCTTGGCTCGCACCTCGGCTGCGTCGACCTTGGTGGCGACCCCACCGTCGAGCACCTTCGCGCCGTCGACGGTCACGTCGATGGCCTGCACCGTCGTGGTGTAGGCGAGATGCCACGGGTCCATCGTCGGGTAGCTCCACGTGACCTCGTCGTCCTTGGCCTCGGGGACGAGATCCCACCCATTGGTGAGCCACGACCACGGCGCATCGGGGGATGACGTCACGTCGTACTCGCGAAGCTTGACGTAGGCGATGCGGAACTCGTCGAGCATGTTGGCTCCGATGCCATCGGTCCCGAGCACGATGCGCGACCCGAAGCGGGTCGGAGCCGCATACCCGACCGCGTTGTTCATGTTGGACCGTGGGTTGTGGGCGATCGTGCCAGCCATCTCGAGGCCATCGGGCAGGTTCACGCCGTGCACGAGCAGCCACTTGTCGTTGGAACGTCGAGCGAGGGCGGCACCGGATCCGGCGTCGTTGAACCCCTCTGCGACGTGCACGTGCACGCCGACATCGTGGCGGTCGGCCATCTCGATCGCCGCCTCGATCGTGTCCTGCTCGCAGGTGAAGGCGGCGTGGATTCCGACCATGCCCCGACCACCCTCGCTCAAGAAGCGGTCGTTCTCCTGCAGGCCTTCCCACGCCCCGTCGGCACCGTGGCGATCGGTCACGCCATAGGCGCACACGACCCGCACGCCGACCTCGGCACACGAGTCGGCGATGACCGACAGACTGCCCTCGATCGCATTCGGTGACTCGTGGTGGTCGATGATCGCAGTACAGCCGGACTCGAGCGCTTCGAGAGCGCCGAGCTTGGCCGACCACTCGAGCATCTCGAGATCGAGCGCCGTGTCGAGGCGCCACCAGACCTGCTGCAGGATCTCGAGAAACCCGCCCGGAGTCTTCGGTGGCGCCGGCATGCCGCGGGCCAGGGCAGAGTAGAGATGGTGGTGACCGCAAACGAGGCCGGGCGTGACGCCGGCGAGCCCTTCTTCCATGGGGCGAACCCTATGCCACGCGAGGTCCGCCGCATCGCTGCGTGGAACCTCAATGGTCTTCGGGCCAGATTCGACCGTCTCCACACCTGGCTCGAGCATCGAGCGCCCGACGTGATCGGGCTGCAGGAGCTGCGGTGCCCGACGACGACGACCACCGTGTTGGCTCGGAGGCTCGGCCACGACGCGGTCGTTGGCGAGCACGCGGCGATCCTCGCCGGACCGGGACTCGGCCCGCTCGTCGACCCCGTCGATCTGATGGAGGACGGTCGGGCGATGGCCGCGACGGTCGGAGACCTCCGAGTCGTGTCGGTCTATGCCCCGAACGGGACGAAGGCCGGCACGGCGTCGCACCGGGCCAAACTCGAATGGTTCGAGGCGTTCACCGCGGTGCTGGCGAGCGAACTCGCCGCATCGACCCAGGCGGGTTCCGAGCTGATCGTCGTCGGTGACCTCAATGTC
>CALLIQ010000049.1 GCA_938008925.1 uncultured Acidimicrobiales bacterium | reverse complement strand
CGAGCGCCGGCGTGTCGACGTGCGCCTCGTCCCAGTCGATGAGGGCAACGCCATCACGGGTCACCAGCACGTTGCCGACGTTGTTCGAGTCGCCGTGAACGACGCACTGTTTGTCGGACTCGCGCTCGGACTCGTGCTCGGACTCGTGTTCGGCGACGCGGGCCCAGGCCGCTCGACACCGAACGACGCCCTCGGCCGGCATGGAGCGAAGGTCGACCTTCGTGCCCCTCTCTGCCGTGAGCAGGTCTTTCGACGAGCGCCAACCGGGACGCTGTGGCCACCCTCGCGTCACGTCGTGGAGATGGCGCAGTGCGGCGGCAGCGCCACGCCAGTCGGCGGCCGATTCCGGTGGCCTGCCCTCGATGAATGTCATGACCATCAAGCCGTCGACGAAGAGGCGCCCGTCGGTTGTGGGAAGCGGCACCGGGACGACGAGCCCTTGCCCGTCGAGGTGGAGGAGGAGCTCGGCTTCCCATGCGAGGTCGGCATCGCTCCGGGAACCGAGTCGGCCGACGGCGAGCTCACCTCCAACCCGCAGCAACCAGACGTCGTTCGCCACGCCACCCGTCAGCCGTTCGATGCGAGTCGCATCGTCACCCCACGCTTTCAGGGCGTCCCAGCGATCCCGATCGAGCGTCTCGGCGTTCGTCTGGCCGCCACTCATCGAGTCAGGCCGACCGAAGAGCGAGAGCGGGCTCGCGACCGAGGTGGAGGTCGTCGCCGACGTGGATCACGCCACCGCGAACGACACGACAGTGAATCCCGGCGAGCTTGCGGAGCGCGGAGCGAGCGCCGGTTCCGATGATCTCGGTCATCACCGCACAGGGTGCCGCATCGGAGAACACCTCGAGTTCGACCGTCCCGAGCAACAAGCGTTGGCCGCGATTGCGGGGGAGCTCGCCGGCATCGATCGTGATGTTGCGCCTGGTCTGATCCGGTTCGATGACCCGCCCGAGTCGCTTCGAGGCGGAAGCGAGCTCGGTGCGCGACTGAATGCTCACCTGTCGGGCGGAGTTGAAGCCGGACCGATCACCGCGCAGGCCGAGACCGGGCTCGGCTTCGATCTCGTCGAGGATGATCAACGGCTGCCGGCTGGCCGTGGCGATCGAGATCCGATCCACGGAGCCGATGTGGTCGGTCGTGGCCGATGCACCGGTGCTCTGCTCGAGTGAGAGGTCGAGCATGAGTCGGACCTGCGGGTTGGCGAGCCGATAGAGGATCGTTCGTCCTGCCCTGCGGCTCGAGACGACCCCTGCGGCTCGAAGCAGGCGAAGGCCCTGCGAGACCTTGGTCTGCGACGTCTCCACCACCTCGGTGATCGCCCCGACGCTCAGTTCGCCCGCCTCGACGAGCGTCGAGAGGATTCGCAACCTGGTCGGATCACCGAGCAGCTTGAACAACTCCGAGACGGCATCGCCCTCGCTCTGCGATGGAATGTCGGCCCGCAAACGGTCCACCCGATCGTCATCGCCCCCGATCTGGCAGGGGACCGATCGTGATTGGCCTTGTCCGTGATCGTGCGCCATGGACCTCACACTTGCACAGATACGCATATATGTCTACGTTGCGTCGATGCAGACGGCTCTTCAGATCTGGCGGTTCCCGGTGAAGTCGGTCGGCGGTGAGATGCTCGACGAGGCGATGGTCGGTCCGATGGGCATCGAGGGCGACCGTGGATGGGGCATCGTCGACCTGTCCACCGGCCTGACCCTCACCGCACGGCGCGAACCCCAGCTGTTGTACGCATCCGCTCGTGTCGTCGATGGCGAGGCTGTGCTCATGCTGCCCAACGGCGACGAGACATCTGACGACGCCGCTTTGTCCTCGTGGCTCGGCAAGGACGTCGAGTTGCGCGCAGCGGGGCCCGACGATCACGGGACGTTCGAGATCTCGCTCGATGAGAACGAAGTCTCGGACTGGGTGCAGTGGAACGGCGGTGACGGCTCGTTCCACGACTCGGGTGCTCGCCGAATCACACTGGTGGCTGAAGCCTCAATGCGTTCGTGGGATCGGCGTCGGTTCCGACTCAACGTCCTCACCGATGGTGATGCAGGCGCCGAGCGCGCCTGGTTCGGACAACAGGTCGCAGCTGGCGAGTGCTCGCTCGACATCAAGAAGATGGTCGACCGGTGCGTCGTGGTCACTCGCCCACAGCCCGATGGCATCGGGCGCGATCTCGACGTGCTGAAGACCGTGAACGCTGAACTCGAAGGCAATCTCGGAGTCGGTGGCGTCGTCATCTCTCCAGGTCGAATCGCCGTTGGCGACTCGGTCGACATCCGGTCCTGACGAGTTCGGCGAGCGTCTGATCGACGGCACGTCGGGCGCGCCGGTGACCCGAGACCGGTTGGTTTCGGGTCGTTGGCTGGTTCTGACCGGGTCTGTTGGTGGGGCAGCCCGGGTTCAGTTTTGGTTGGGTGGGGCGTTGGCCATTGGCGGGTCGCCGTCGCCGTTGTTGGGGTTGAAGTGGAGCCAGTTTCGATCGAAGGCCTCGCCGAGCGGGTGTTGATACCGGGTCGGTTTCGGCACCTCGGTCTCGTCTTCGTCGGGTGCTGGTGGCGCGTGCCACCTGGGTGGGGCGAAGGTTCGACCGTGTGAATCGGTGATCCGGAGCGCCGCATGATCGCAGGGCCTGGTGGGGTCGCCTTGGACGTCGATCGCGCCCTGGTGCACGAGGACGTGGTGGCGGTGGCACAGCGTGACGAGATTCTCGGGGTCGGTTGGTCCGCCGTGCGCCCAATGGGTGATGTGGTGGACATGCAGGTTCTTGGTGGCTCCGCAGATGCGGCAGCCTCCGTCCCGCTGATGGATCAGCTGCCGCAAGGCATGGGGGATCTTCTCCGTCGAGCGGCCCTTGGCGAGTGGGATGCCGCCGAGCTCGGCAACGATGGAGGGCGCGGAGTCACACAGCATGAGAGCGGTCATGCGCTCGGTGAGGGTTGGTCCGAGGCGGAGGCTGCCCGTCATCTCTTCGGCGCCGCGTTCGATGAGTCGATCGACGTCGATGTGGAGAACTGGTTCGTAGCGGCGACGACGGTCGGCGTTGGGGTCGGCTCCGATGGAACGGTTGAAGATGTGTAGGAGCGCATCGCTGAGGGTTGCGGTGCCCAGGCCGAGTTCGCCGTCGGGGTCGTCGGTGGCAGCGCCGTCGGCGGCCGTCGAGCGCAGCTGGTCGAGCGCATGATCGATGGAGGCGTCGATCACGGCCCCAGTCGTCGGGTCGAGGTCGGCGTTGAGGTGGTAGCGGCCGCGATCGTCGAACCCGCGTGACACACGATTCGCGACCGTTGGCTCAGACTCGTCGGCGTCGTCTTGTTGATCGGCGTCGAAGTGGTAGTCGCGGAGGTTGACATCGAGTTGTCGGAGGGTGGCCGAGATGGCAAAGAGAGAGACGTCGTTGTCGTAGCCAGTGGGACAGCGTCGGGCGATGATCGACATCTGCTCGAATGACAACTGCCCCGCTTGGAAGCGGGCGACGGCGTGGGGGAGTGCGTGCCAGCGCCTCGCGATGCGCAGCATCTGTGATGCACGAGCCGACGTGAGGCCGAACTGCCACGTGAGCCAGTGGGTCTCGGAGCGGACGCCGTCCATTTTCCATCCGTCGACGGCGAGGGCTTCGGCGAAGAGCTCGCACAGTTGGGCGTCGGCGGCATTGCGGGCTCCGGCGAGCGTGGCGACTCGATCGTCCACCGTGTCCCAGAACGCTTCGCGCTGTTCGGTCTGCTCGATCGAGTCGTGAGATGGGTCCGCCAACGCCATGGCTGCAATCTACAGGAACGAACAAACGTACGCAAGTAGGAAGACGAACAAATGTTCTTCGATTACTTTCGGATTCGTTTCGCGTTCGGCGAGCTCGCCCGATCACAATGGCTGAGTGAACGTTTCTGAGGCTCTGCAAACCCGCTACTCCGTGCGCGGCTACCGGCCCGACCCCGTGCCCGACGAGCTGATCCGAGAGGTGTTCGACCTCGCCAGACTCGCCGCGTCGAACACCAACACCCAGCCGTGGCACGTGGCCGTCGTGTCCGGC
>CALLIQ010000048.1 GCA_938008925.1 uncultured Acidimicrobiales bacterium | reverse complement strand
GGGCTCGGAAACTCCCGGCCAGGTTTGGCAGGAAGCTTCGAGTTTCCTCGCTGGGGCTCGGAAACTCCCGGGCCGATCATGGTCGGGAGCCCGGCGTAGTGAGAACGCAGTGAACAACGTCGTCGTTGAGGTTGGGGCTTGGCTCCTTCGTCGGCGGCGGCGTTTTCGCGTCACCGGGGCGAGCATGGAGCCGACGATCGCAGCCGGTGCATTCGTGCTCGTCGATCCCCGCCGCCAACCGGTGGTGGGTGACGTCGTCGTCGCTGTTCATCCCGACAAGGGGATCGACATCACCAAGCGGGTCGCCTCCATCGACACTGCAGGTGTGCACGTCCTCAGCGACAACGAGGCGGCCGGACAGGACAGCCGCCACTTCGGCCCCGTGCCGAGCGCGTCCATCCACGGGGTCGTGACCAAGGTGATCAGCAGCGGGTGATCAGCCGCGGATGATCGTGGTCGCCCAGCATCCGCGCGTGGCGTTGTGGACGTGCACGCGATCGGTCTCCGTGTCATCGAAGAAGTGCTCGAGCGTCGAATCGAGATCGGCGCCGTCGACCACGGTGGCGTCGATCATCATCTCGGCCCGGTCGAAGGCTCGGACTGAGAGCTGGCGACGGGTGAGCTGAATCGGCAACGCCGACAACGAATCCGGGGAGCCGCAGTCGTCGACGTGGACGAAGATCGGGCTGGCCGACCGATACGGCGAGTCGGACTCGAACGGTGTGTGTGAGACGAGGAGCAACTCCTCGCCGATCGCCGCGTCCCGCAAGCACTGTCGGCACGGGAATCCAGGATGGGCATCGGCGACGTATCGCTCACCACCCTGTCGACGCAGTCGATCGGCCTCGGTCGGGGTGAGGGGATCCAACGTGATCGGTGTGTTTGCCATGTCCTGAGAATGAACGATCCCGCTCGCTGGCGCGAGCGGGATTCGGACAGTTCGTCAAATTCCCAAGATCGGTCTGTTCGCCCGACCGGCTTGGTTCGCCCGACCGCATCGTGCCCGTGTTTTGGGAACGGGAGGACACGATGCGGCCGGACAGATCAGTTGCCGCTCACGCAGTGACGAGATCGTCTTCGCGGTCGCCGAGCACGCCTCGGTACACCAGACCACCGATCACGGCGCCGACGATGGGTGCAGCCCAGAAGAGCCAGAGCTGCGAGATGAAGTCGCCGCCGGCGAAGATCGCCTGGCTGGTCGAACGGGCCGGGTTGACCGAGGTGTTGGTCACCGGAATCGAGATGAGGTGGATCAGTACCAGCATGAGACCGATGGCGAGGCCACCGAATCCGGCTGCCGCCTTCTTGGCCGTTGCGCCCATGATCACCAGCAAGAACATGGCCGTCATGACCACTTCGGTGATGAATGCGGAACCCAGCGAGTAACCGCCGGGGGAGAGCTCGCCGTAGCCGTTGGCGGCGAAGTCGCCTGCGGTCACGCCGTTGTCGCCGTTGATGCTCCAGCCGTCTTGACCGCTGGCCATGAGGTAGATGAGAACCGCCGCAGCGAACGCACCGGCGACCTGCGACACGATGTAGGGGCCGGCCTTGGCCGGTGAGAAGCGGCCACCGGCGACGAGGCCGAGCGTCACCGCAGGGTTGAAGTGGCCACCCGAGGTCGGGCCGAACGCGTACGCGCCCGTCACGACGGTGAGGCCGAAGGCGAGGCTGACACCGACGAAGCCGAGCCCGAGGCTCGTTCCGTTGCCCCCGGTTCCGAAGTCGGCTGCGAGTACTGCTGCACCGCAGCCTCCGAGTACGAGTCCGAGCGTGCCGAAGAATTCGGCCGCGAGAGCTTTGGTTTCCATGATGTCTCCTTGGTGGTCGCCCGAGCGCCTGTCGAGAGAATTGACGCCCGACCGCGGCAGAAGTTGCAGATTGGTGAAATCACCCAGGGGCGGCGTGGCCGCTTTCCCCTCGCCGACCAGACGATCGAGTCGTGCTCGCGGCCTCGGCCACTAGCCTGCATCGGTGCTCTCGGTCAGTGGACTCACCAAGGCCTATGGCGGCCGCACGTTGTTCAGCGACGTGTCGTTCCGGCTCCTGAACGGGCGTCGAATCGCGCTCGTCGGTGGCAATGGCGTCGGCAAGACGACCATTCTCGAGACGATCGTCGGGGTTCGCGAAGCCGATGCCGGAGAGGTCTCCCGACAGAAGGGCGTCCGCGTCGGCTACCTGCCCCAGGAATTGCTGGATGCCTGGTCGGGAACGGTGCTCGAAGAGGTCATGCGCGGTGCTGCGCATGTGCTCGAGATCGAGGCGGAACTGCGCGAGCTCGAGCCAGAGCTCGCCTCGGGCGACGCCGACGTGATGGAGCGGTACGGCGAGCTCCAGAGCCAGTTCGAACAGCTCGGCGGCTACCAACTCGAGCCCGAAGCGAGGCGCATCCTCGGCGGCCTTGGCTTCACGGCTCCCGACATGGATCGTCAGCTCGCCGAGATGTCGGGTGGCTGGCAGATGCGGGCGGCACTCGCCCGGCTCCTGCTGCAAAAGCCCGACGTGCTCGTTCTCGACGAGCCGACCAACCACCTCGACGTCGATTCGGTGCTGTGGCTCGAACAGCAGTTGAGCGCGTTCCCGGGAGCGATCCTGTTCGTTTCGCACGACCGCGACTTCATCGACGCGGTGGCCGAGCGGGTGATCGAGATCGCTCGCCAGAGCGCCACGGAGTACGTCGGTGGCTTCGCCGAGTTCGTGGTGTTGCGAGAAGAGCGGATTCGGATGGCCGAGGCAGCGGCAGCCAATCAGGCTCGAAAGATCGCTCACGCCGAGCAGTTCATCGATCGGTTCCGGTACAAGGCGACAAAGGCCCGCCAGGTCCAGTCCCGCATCAAGACCCTCGAGAAGCTCGACAAGATCGAGGTCCCAGAGCTCGAAGAGCTCAAGCTCAGCTTCGGGTTCCCCGAACCTCGCCGATCCTCGCGCGTCGTCGTCGAGATCGACAATGCCGACCTCGGCTACGGCGACGACACGCCCGTGGTGAGCGGGGCCAATCTCGTGGTGGAGCGGGGCCAGAAGCTGGCGCTGATCGGGCCGAACGGTGCTGGCAAGTCGACCGTGCTCAAGGCGATCCTCGGCGAGCTGAAGCCGACCGCCGGCAGCGTCACCATCGGCAACAACGTCGACGTCGCCTACTTCGCTCAGCATCAGGTCGATGCGCTCGACCTCGAGAAGACGGTCGAGCAAGAGTTCCGCATGAAGGTGGGGGAGCAGCCGAAGAGTCGCAACTACCGCACCGTGCTCGGTTCGTTCGGCTTCTCGGGTGACGCGGTCGAACGAAAGGTCGCCGCACTCTCGGGTGGCGAGCGAACCCGTCTCGCTCTGGCCGAGACGATGTGCAACCCGGTCAACCTGTTGATCCTCGATGAGCCGACCAACCACCTCGACATCCCGAGCTGCGACGTGCTCGAAGATGCGCTGTCGGCCTATCCGGGAACCGTGCTCCTCGTCAGCCACGATCGCTACCTGGTCCGCAATATCGCCGAGGCCCTCGTCGTCGTCCGAGACGGTGCGGTGACCCAATACCTCGACGTCGAGGAACAGATTCTCAATCCCTCCGGCGAGGCGAGCACGAGCTCGCGCCAAACCGTGTCGACCCCTGTCGGTGAGCGCAAGTCTGACGCTCGCAAAGCCGAGAAGCGCGCAGAAGCGGAGAACCGCAACGCCAAGAGCCGGCGGACCAAAGACCTCCGCAAGCGTGCCGAGCGCCTCGAACGCCAGGCGATGCGGGCGGAAGAGGTCGTCGCCGGCCTCGAGTCG
>CALLIQ010000047.1 GCA_938008925.1 uncultured Acidimicrobiales bacterium | reverse complement strand
GTTCGCCAGTGCTCGTGTCGGCGTCGCTCGAGTCGGTGTCGCTCGTGTCGGTGTCGCTGTCAGAGTCGCTGGTGTCGGCCTCACTCGGGTCGCTTTCCTCGCCCACGACGGCGCTCGTCTCGGTCTGCTCGGGAGCATCGGTGGTCGTGGTCTCGTCGCCGTCCGGTGCTGAGACATCGTCGGATCCCCCGCTCGAGCACGCACCGAGTGCGAGGGTGGCGGCGGCGAGGGCGATGAGGGCGCGGCGCATCGAGACAGTGTTTCGCATCCGTTGGCAACCCGACGGTCAGGGCACGCCATTCCCGGGCCGGTACGGTCGCGCCATGTTCACCGACCGGCGGCTCGAACGTGCCGAAGGCTTTCTCGGCGAGGAGGTCGTCCTCGAGTCAGCATTCGATGCACATCAGGGGATCACGCCGATGATGCAGTTGTTGCTGATGTTCGCTTGCTTCACGCTCGTGGTGGCCTTCGACCCGCCGATGCTGATTGCGCTCGTCGTCGTGGCCGTCCCGGCGATGGTGATGGCGCTCACACGCCGGAACTACCTCATCGCGATCGCTCCCGATTCGGTCTTCGTCTTGCGCTCCCGCGGTTTGTTGAAACAACGCCTGACTTCACTCGACGGGACGCACCCTCGTGGAGGGGCGATCGGCGAGCCCGCAGGTCCGCTCTTCGGCGCTCGAATCTCGATCGGCGACGAGCCGTTCTGGGTTGTCGGTCCCAATGTCGAGGCGGCGCGACGAGCCCGCGAGCTGAGCCGCGGTTGATCCGTTCGTTGCTTCGCTCCGTTCCCGGTTGATGCCGCTCTCGTTCGAGGCGGTCAGGGCAACTCGGGGAAGCAGGTGATCACGTCGGTCAACCACTGGCGACGTTCGATCGCGAAGTCGTCCGAGGTCTTGCCGAGGCGGACGACGACGAGATCGCGTGCTGGAACGACGATGATGTACTGCCCCTCGTAGCCGTGGCACCCGAATGCGCCGGTCTCGTCGTCCCACAGCCACCACTGGTTGCCGTACCAGAAGTTCTCGTCGCCGAGTTCGAGCTCGACCGGACGTCGGGCGCTTGCGACCCAGCCCTCGGGAACGATCCGCTGTCCGTCCCACACCCCATCGCGTAGGTAGAGGTAGCCAAACCGGGCGAAGTCGCGGGCGGTGCAATACAGGAACGACGACCCGATGAACGTGCCGGCGTCATCGAAGCGAGGATCCGCGGTGCTCATGCCGATCGGCTCGAACAACCGCTCGGTCATGAACGCTCGCACGGCGTCAGCTCGGGCCTCGCCGGCGGTGTCCGGCGAGATGATGTCGCCGCAGATGGCCGCCACGATGTTGGTGGTGCCGCTCGAGTAGTTGAATTCGGTCCCGGGCTCGTGGTCGAGAGGGAAGCTGCGGGCGAAGCCGGCCACATCGGGTTGACCGGCTCCGAAGAGCATGTCGATCACATGCGAGACCGAGTCGTCGACGTAGTCCTCGTTGAATCGCAGCCCGCTGGTCATCGACAACAGGTCGGCGATCGTGATGGCCGCTCGCTCGTCATCCGCCCACTCGGGCACGGGTGCGGGCGCATCGATGTCGAGCAACCCGTCGGCGACGAGTATGCCGACCATCGCCTGGGTCACGCTCTTGGCCATCGACCAGGAGATGAGCGATTCGTCTGGTCCGGCGGTGGCCCCGTAGCGCTCGGCGACGATCTTCCCGCCCCGGATCACCACCGTGGCGAGGGACAGGTGCATCGGCGAGCCGCTGTCGGGATCGAACGCGGTGTCGAGGAGCTCGTCCAGTCGCTCCGTGTTGGTGTTTGTGTCGGTGTCGGGATCGAGGTCGGCGTGTTGCCACTCCTCGGTCGGCCAGGCCAACCCTTCGGGATGGGGACGCAGCTCGTCACTGCGGCTCGGTCGCTTGATCACCCGATCACCCGATCGCCCGATCGCCCGATCACGCAACGACCCGGAAGTCGACACTGCGCCTCGACAGGTCGACCGCGTCGAGTTGCACCGTGACCGACTGCGCGAGCTCGAGTCCTTCGGGTTCGACGTTGGCGACGACGGCCGGATCGGCGAGCTGGAGCACCGCTCGGTCTCGCTTGGTGTCGAGGTCGACGACGAAGCCTTCGAATTGTTCGCCGATGTGGCATTCGAGTGCGAGGGCTTCGCTGAAGTCGACCATGGCTCGTTCGAGCGCTGACTCTTTGGAACGGGCGCGGCCCATGTGCGATGGGAGGTCGCTGAGCGCTTCGACGGCCCAGGCGGGTGGTTCAACGCCTGCGTAGAGAGCGAGCAGGATCTCATTGGCGAACCGGTCGACGAGGCGTCGAAGCGGAGCGGTGACGTGTCCGTAGATCGAGGCGATCGCCCCGTGTTCGGGGTGTTTCGGTTGCTCGCCGGAGAAGCCGAGGTAGCCAGCGCCACGGAACGAGCGGGCGGCTTGGAGCAAGAAGGCGTTGCGGGCGGGCGTGTCCGGTTCGACGGCGCGCACCATGTCGGCGTAGTCGACGTGGTCGGGCCACTCGACGCCGAGGACCTTGGCCTGTCGTCGGAGGCGACGAAGGTCTTGCTTGCGGGTGGGTGGCAGTGTCCGCAGGATCCCGACCGATGCATCGAACATGGCGTGCCCGGCGACGATGCCGGTGAGGAGCGAGATCTGCGCGTTCCAGCCCTCGACCGGGACGGACGTGTCATAGGCGAGGCCGTAGGTCCCGTTCACTTCGACGACCTCCTGGCCCGGGAGGTTCAGGCTCACGCCGCCGCGGTCGGCCTCGCGATCTTGGCGGAGTCGGCCGATGGTCTTGAGTAGCCCGAGCGCAGCGTCGCCCGCGTCGATGCGCCGCTGGGCTTCGAGGTAGGGGATGGCCTCGCGGACCTGCACGGTCGCCCGCTCGAGTCGGGCGTCGATCGGCATGCCTGCTTCGTCGAGGTCGACGACGAAGCCTTCGAATTGTTCGCCGATGTGGCATTCGAGTGCGAGGGCTTCGCTGAAGTCGACCATGGCTCGTTCGAGCGCTGACTCTTTGGAACGGGCGCGGCCCA
>CALLIQ010000046.1 GCA_938008925.1 uncultured Acidimicrobiales bacterium | reverse complement strand
GCTCATCAAGATCGGCGAGATGGTCCGACTCGTCAGGGAGAGTCCACAGCACGCACTCGTCGCGTGGGCAACCTTCGTCGCCACCTTGGCGACGGCGCCGAAGGTCGAGCGAGGTGTCGTGATCGGCATCGTGATCGCCGGTTGCGTGTTCGCCGCCGAACAGTGGAGCGACGGGGTTCGCCGACCGGCCCAGATGGCTGCCAACGCTCTGGCGCATCGCGATTCGCCGACGTCGTGACAGGCCCGCTGGGTCGTCGGCGCATGCTCGGCGGTCTCCTCGCCGTCATCGCTTCGGCGTGCAGCCGCTCGAGCGATGACGGCTCGAGCGACGGTGCTTCGGGCAACACGGGTCCGACCTCGGGCACATCGTCGACGACCGGTCTGCCCGATCCGAGTACCCCGACGACCACCTCGACCTCCGGTGGCGAGCAGGCAGCGGCCCCGCCCGGCGATGCACCGATCGCCGGGCTCAGCACCGATCCGTTCTCGTTCGGCATCGCATCCGGCGACCCGGACGCGACCAGCGTGGTGTTGTGGACACGGCTCGATGGCCTCGAGCTCCCCGAGTCGGTTCCGCTGCTGGTCGAGGTGTCCGATGAAGAGGACTTCGGGGCGATCCGGTGGCGAGCCGATGTCGCAGCGACGATCGACGATGGCCACAGCGTTCGGGTGATCGCTGACGGCTTCGGACCCGGCGAGCGGTTCTTCTATCGGTTCCGAGTCGACGAGTTCGTCTCTGCGACGGGTCGAGCAATCACCACACCCACCGGACCGGACCCAGTGGTCTTGGCGGTCAGCTCGTGCCAGCTCTTCGAGACCGGGCGCTATGGCGCTCATCGTGAGATCGCCGAGTCCGACGCCGACATCGTCGTGTGGCTCGGCGACTTCATCTACGAGGGCGGCGGGTTCAGCGAGCTCGACGGTCGAGCCCACACCGGGGGCGAGCCGGTCGACCTCGCCGGCTATCGCGATCGATACGCCCAGTACCTGAGCGATGCCGATCTGCGCAGTGCTCGGGCCGCCCACCCGTGGGTGGCCACCTGGGACGACCACGAAGTCGTCAACGACTATCGAGCGAACGTCGACCCGGTTCGCCGAGCAGCCGCACAACGGGCGTGGTGGGAGAACATCCCGACCCGACTGGGTCCGCCGGGCGATGCCGGCCTCGACGTGTATCGAACCGTCGATCTCGGCCCGGCCGGTCGGGTCCTGCTCCTCGACGTCCGCCAGTACGCCACCGGTCCGCAAGCCACCGAACCGTCGCTGCTCGGCAACGATCAGTGGTCGTGGCTGCGGGCCGAGCTCAGCGAGCCAGATGACGGCTGGACCGTCATCGCCAGCCCGACCCTCGTGGGCGGGTTGACCGCATCCCTCAGCGGCGATGAACCGCTCCTGGACTACACCTTCGGCGCGTACCCGGCCGAACGAGCCGAGCTGCTCTCGCTGCTCGACCCGATCGATGGCGTGGTCGTGTCCGGCGATCTGCACGCCGGCATCGTCCTCGATGTGAAGCCGGAGATCTTCGGGCCCGAGTCGACGTCGGCGGCACCCGAGTTCATGGCCCCGGCGATCTCGAGTGCGTTCCCCGATGCGTTCGCATCGGCGGCTCCCCTCCTGCCGCTACTGAACACTCATGTGCGTTTCATCGACATCGACAACGGTTTTCTCCGGCTCGAAGTCGGCGACGAGGTCACCGCCGACTACCGCCACGTCGACGACGTCGCCAACGCGGCATCGACGATCTCCACTCGGGCTCGCTTCCGGGTCGAGAAGGGGAACCCGATCCCGATCGCGCTTTAGCATCCGGCCATGCGAATCATCAGCTCGCTTCCGAACCACGATCTCAACCTCGTCACCGACGCCGCCAGACGGGTCGAAGCCGACGGCTACGACGGCGTGACCGTCGCCGAGAACGCGCACAATCCGTTCTTGCCACTGGCGGTGGCAGCGGTCGGAACCGAACGCATCACATTGGCCACCGGCGTGGCGATCGCCTTCCCCCGGAGCCCGATGGTCACCGCCGGCATGGCCTGGGATCTCCAGGCCGCGTCCAAGGGCCGGTTCGTTCTGGGCATCGGCTCGCAGGTGAAGCCGCACATCGAACGTCGCTTCTCGACGCCGTGGTCGGCACCGGCTCCGCGGATGCGGGAGTACATCGAGTCGATCCGGGCGATCTGGCAGACGTGGCAGACCGGTGACCGACTGGCCTACGACGGCGAGCATTATCAGTTCTCGCTCATGACACCGAACTTCTCCCCCGGGCCGATCGATCACGACGTGCCGGCCATCAAGATCAGCGCCGTCGGGCCACACACGCTGCGCCTTGCAGGCGAGGCGTGTGACGGCGTCGCCCTTCACGGCTTCTGCACCCGTGACTACATCACCAACCAGATCCTGCCCCGTATCGAGGAGGGCATGGCGAGGACCGGTCGCATCCGGGAGCACTTCGAGATCTCCGGTGGCGGATTCATCGCGACCGGTGTCGACGACGAGCAGGTGGCCGAAGCGACCGAGTGGGTTCGCACCCGGGTCGGCTTCTACGGATCGACGAAGGCCTACTGGCCCGTCTTCGCCGAACACGGCCTTGAAGAGCTCGGCGAGCGTCTGCTGTATCTGTCTCGAAACGATGGCTGGGACGACATGGCCGCCGAAGTCTCCGACGACGTCGTTCGACTGTTCGCAGCCGTCGGACGCCATGACGAACTCGTCGACGCGGTGACCCAACGCTTCGGTGGACTGTCCGACTCCATCTCGGCTTCGACACCCGGACCGGGGTCGAAGCTCCCGCCCGACCTCATCCAGGAGCTCCAGATCATCCCGACACCGTTCGCCGGCTTCGACACGGCCCACCAGCCGAGCTGAGCCCGCTCCCCTAGCGACGCAGCGTTGGATCGTCCTGCGTCACGCGGCTTCGGACGGTGAACACGCTGTCGCCTGCGAGGACGCCGCCTCGGGCGAACAAGCGGCCGAACT
>CALLIQ010000045.1 GCA_938008925.1 uncultured Acidimicrobiales bacterium | reverse complement strand
GCTCGCCGTCGCTGGCGCTTGGTACTTCCTGATCCGTGAAGTGGCGCCGGTCGAGGTCGACTCGGTCGAAGCCGCAGCAGCTCGCAGCGAAGCGGCAAGCAGCGCCGGCGGAGCGGCCGACACCAGCGCAGGCATCGACGGCGTCTGGAGCGTCGACACCAGCGTCGGCCAGTTCGACGATGGCTGCCTCACGGGCGTGTGCTCGTCGACGTTCGCCGGTTTCCGTATCGACGAGGTGCTCAGCGGCTTCGGCGACAAGACCGTCGTCGGCCGCACCCCCGGCGTCGCCGGTCAGATCTCGATCGACGGGACCACCATCACCGGCGGCGAGTTCGTCGTCGACATGACCGGACTGATCACCGACTCCGGTGCCCGCACCGCCGCCATCCGCGGTCAGGCCATCGAGACCGAAGCCTTCCCCAATGCCTCGTTCCAGCTCACCTCGCCGGTCGATCTCGGGCAGGTGCCGGGTGATGGCGAACAGATCACGGTCACCGCCGCGGGCGACCTCACCGTGCACGGCGTGACGCGGTCGGTCGAGATCCCGCTCACCGCCGAGCTCCAGGGTGGCGTGATCGTGGTGTTCGGTCAGCTCGACCTCGCACTGGCCGACTTCGACATCGACACGCCGAGCGCACCGGTCGTCGTGAGCGTCGACGACGTCGCCACGCTCGAACTCCAGCTGTTCCTCACCCGCTGATGCCCGTCGCCCCGATCGCCCGACCAACCTAGTTCTGCCTCGACGTGCCGGGTCCGATTGGACCTGGCACTTCGGGCGTCCGGCACTCGTGGTCTTCTGAGTGTCAGCCGTCGACCAATCCCGGTCGACGTGACCACAGTGCCGGGCGCCGAATGAGAGACGAACGGGAATGTGTGGCGGACGATTTCCGTCTACCTAGGCTCAGGACATGTCCGGTCTCTCCTTGGGGCCCCGATCGGTCGAGCGGCCTGCTGATGGCGGGTACGCCCTGGTCGGCGTGCTCGACACGCTCGCCCCCGCACGTGTCGATGGCGGTGGCGGCATTCAACTCGACGGCTCCCCGTGGATGATCGACTGGTGGATCGGTGGCGACGACCGGTGGTATGTGCCGGCTCGCGAGCCATCGGTGCGTCAGCGTCGCATCGGTTCCGGACCGGTCATCGAGACATCGGTTCGGATCCCCTCCGGCGATGCCATCCAACGAACCTATGCAGCCAACATCGGTGGCGAGCAGGCGATCGTCGTCGAGTTCGAGAACGACTCACCGGTCCCGATGGCCCTGGCGCTCGCCATTCGTCCGGTCGATCTGGCCGGCAACGCCGCGCCGCTCGAGATCGCACTCGACCGATCACCGTCGGGGGTCGGGGCCGCTTCCACCTTGACCGTGGGAGTCGACGAACCGGTCACGGTCGCGCTACCGAAGAAGCCGAACGAGTTCGCTTCCTCGACCGAGGCCGATCTGTTCGACATCGTCAGCGTCGGTCGGCTGCTCGAGGGCTCCGACACCGTCGCGGGTCCCTCGGCGAACGCTGTCGCCTTGTATCCGATCGCCCACCGCACCTCGCTTCGGTTCATCATCGGTGCCTCCGTCGATCCGCGATCGGTTCCCGGCCCGGACGACGTCTCGAATGGCTGGACCTCCGTGCTCGACCGTGGCGGACGGTTCGAGTTTCCCGACAACGGTGTGTCGGCACAGGCGCAGGCTGCGCGGGCCCGCCTCATGCTGGCCGCCAATCGCTTGCCCCGACGGATCGCCGATCTCGAACCCGGCTCCGGACGCGTGCTCGAGGGGCTGGCGCTCAGCGGTGCGGTCGCCGAGGTGCTCGGCGCGCTCGGCGCCTTCGCCGGGTCCTTCCCGACCCGGCTCGAATCCACCCCACTCGATGGCGCCGCCGTCATGTCGGGGATCGGCCGAGCGTCTCGCCTGGCCGACGACGAGGCGATGGCGATCGCCATGCTCGAACCAGCCGCGCAGCTGACGAAACTCATCGAGAAGTCAAAGGATCGCGTGGCCACCGCCGAGGCGTTCCTCGGTCTCGCCCGGCTGCTCATCACCGCCGGGCAACCGGAACCAGCCCTCGATCTGATGAAGCGCTCGGCCTCGCTCGGCGTCTCGATCCGTCCCGACATCCCCGCCGACCTGGACGCACTGTCTTCCTTCGCCGAGACGGCATCGCCGAATGGAAGCTTCGGTGCCGACGACCCTGTCGACGCCGCCCGGTTCTGGCTCGGTGCCAGGAGCGCCGTCCTCGACGATCGGCCGGGCGCGCTCGATCTACTCCCGCAGTTCCCCGCTGCGTGGCGCGGTGGCAATCTCGAAGTGCACGGTGCGGCGACGAGTCACGGCATGGCCTCCTTCGGCATCAGATGGCACGGCTATCGGCCCGCCCTGTTGTGGGATGTCCAGGCCGACGAACCCGTCATCGTGCGTTGCCCCGGCCTCGACCCCGGTTGGGCGTCGACCGAAACCAGCGGCGAAACCCTGCTCGCGGGTAGCGAGGAACCGCTCGCCGCCGTGCCAGAGGCTGGCGACAGCTTCCAGTGACCGGGGCGGTCATGCGGCGCCGATTCGGTCCCGTGACGGCGATTCGATGAGTGCGAACCCGATGAGCTGGCACCTCGCGCAATTCAACATCGCCACGATGGCCCATCCGATCGATGATCCGAGGATGGCCGGCTTCGTCGAACAACTCGACCCGGTCAATGCCCTCGGCGATGCCGCCCCCGGGTTCGTGTGGCGCCACCAGGACGAAGCGGGCGACTCGACGAGCGTTCGCGTCTTCGACGACCCGAACGTGATCATCAACTTCACGGTGTGGGAGAGCGTCGAGGCGCTTCGGGCCTTCACCTACGCCGATCCGTCCCACAAGGAGCTGCTCCGCAATCGACGGGAGTGGTTCGCCCCGATGGACGATGGTCCGATCCTGGTCATGTGGTGGATCCCGGCCGGCGAGATCCCGACCGTCGCCGAAGGCAAGGCCAGACTCGAGCATCTCCGCGAGCACGGTCCCACCGACCACGCCTTCACCTTCCGCCACCGCGTCCCACCACCCACCTGACGCCCCTCCCGCCCCGCCCCCATTCACCACAGTTTCTGGAGGCCCTGCGCGCCGCCGGTCTCGTTCTGGAGACCCAGCGCGCCGGGACCAGCGCGATTCGCCTCCAGAACGGAGGACGCAGCGCGCAGGATCTCCAGAAGCGGCTCAGGGGCGGTGCGATCGAGGGCGGTGCGGTCGAGGGCGATGTGGTCGAGGGCGTTGTGGTCGAGGGCGTTGTGGTCGAGGGGGGTTGCGGCTTGAGGGGCGTTGCGGCTCGAGGCTCTGAGGGCGGTCGGTGGAGGGTCGCGAGCTCAGGGGACGGCGAGGACCAGGACGACCGGCAGGGTCAGGAGCGAGAGAGCGGTCATCGTGACCACGCTGGTGGTGACCCGATCGGCTTCGAGACCGTGCTCGCGGGCAACGATCAGACAGAACACGGCAGGTGGCATCGCCGATTGGATGGCGACGGCGCCGAGGTTGTCACCGTCCAGGCCGAGCATCGAGCCGACGGCCACCGCAGCGATCGGGGCGATCACGAGTTTGGCCACGGTGCTCAGGCCGAGCCCGGCGGTCGGCGGTCGCCAACCGGTGGCGGCGAGCTGCATCCCTAGTGCGAGGAGCATGACCGGGATCATCGCCGCCGCAGCGAGACCGACTGCGCGGTCGATCACCAGCGGGAGCGCGGTGCCGTCGCTGGCAGCACCGTCGGTGACGACGCCATCGGCGACGACCTCGGCCCCGTTCACGCCGGCGGCGTTCAACGCAATGGCGGCGGCTGCCCCGATCGTCATGGGAGCGAGGAGCGCGCGCTTGGCGACACCACCGAGCCCGTACTTCTGCGATGCGGCCATGGCGATGCCCGATGCCATCCCGGTGATGTTGATGGTGAGCATGAGCACACTCGCAGCGGCCAGGGCATCGTCGCCGAGGGCGAAGGCGGTCACGGCCAAACCGGTGTTTCCGACGTTGCCGTACGAGGCGGTCATCACATCGGCCGCGATCGTCGGTCCTGGGGCCGCCATCGCCCGGCTGACAGCGAACGTGACGACACCGGCGACGACCATGCCGGCCAGTCCGGCAGCGACGAGGCGAAACGCGGTTCCGCCGGCGAGCTGGTTCTCGAGGAAGATCTCGAACACGAACGCCGGTCCGAGCACCCAGTAGGCGAGGCGGGACAGCGTGTCGATGTCGAGCGTCAGGCGTCGCCCGGCGTAGGCGCCGATCCCGACGATGACCACGACGGGTCCGAGGACGTCGACGAGGAGGCGGACGACGGACACGGTTGGCCGACGTCAGAACGACAGAGGGTCGATCGAGATGAAGAGCGCCTCGCACGAGGTGATGAGTTCGCCGTCTGGGTCCTCGTCACCTCGTCGGCACTCGGCCTTGAGGTAGAGCTTGCGACCGTCTGTTCGCTCGACCCACCCGCGGTAGGTGATGGGCTCGTGCAACGGGGTTCCAGCGTGATAATTCACCGTGAGCGAAGCGGTGAAGGCGATCACCCGCTGCAGCGTGAGCAGGAACCCGCACAGATCGTCGAAGATCGCTGAGACGACGCCGCCGTGGGCTCGCTCCGGTGCGCCCTCGTAGCCAGCGCCGAGGGTGACGACGGTGACGGCTGCTTCGCCCCGCCGAACGACGTGCAACGGAATGCTCCACGGATTGCCCGGCCCCGACACCGGTCGGGTGAGGGAGTTGGTGAACGGGGTGTCGACGGAGGGCGGCTCGATCATGTCCGGGGACTCCCACTTGCCCAGCTCTTTGTGCTTCGGCGGCGAGGCATCGAGCGCATGCAAGGCCACGTCGAGATCCCGTCGCACCTGCTCGAGAGTCGCGACGTCGTGTTCACCCGCGATGAGCGCGTGGAGGCCCCGGCGAAGCTGGTCGGCGACGCCGATGCTGGCGACCTCGTCTTCGGTCCAGGCGACGGCCGGTTCGTCGAGCGTCGAGTCGCGCCAGAAGGGGCTCGTCGAGGAGGACTCGTCGGCGGTGCCGGGATCAGCGGTCGAGCTGTTGTCGGTCGGGCTGTCAGAGTCCACGGGCGGAAGGTAGCGTTCGGCGACATGGGGACCAAAGCGGGTGCGGTTCCAAAGCTCCGCAAAGCACTCAAGCGATCAGCGCCCGGCCTCGCCCACGAGCGAGAGTTCTGGGCGGATGGGGCCGAGGTCGTCGTCGGTATCGACGAGGTCGGGCGAGGTTCGTGGGCCGGCCCGCTCACGATCGGCGCCATCGTCGTCCCCAAGGACCGCCGGATCTACAAGTTGCGCGATTCCAAACAACTCACCGAGTCGGAACGAGAGGCGATGTTCGACCGGATCGCCGACTGGGCAGAGGCGTGGTCGATCGGTCACGTCAGCAACGACGAGTGTGACCAGCTCGGCATGTCGGCTGCGCAGAAGCTGGCGGCGAAGCGGGCGATCGACGGGCTGGGTGTCGACGTCGACGCCGTGCTGCTCGACGGCAAGTGGAACTTCGTTGGCCATCCGAACACCACGATGCTCGTGAAGGGCGACTCGATCTCGGCGTCGATCGCGGCGGCATCGATCCTCGCCAAGGTGACCCGAGACCGCATGATGCGTGCCGAGTCAGAGGCCTACCCCGGCTTCGACTTCGAGTTCAACAAGGGCTACCCGTGTCCTCGTCACAAGGCGGCGCTGAAGGGGTACGGCCCGACGCCGCTCCACCGCCGCTCGTGGGTGTTCATGGACGGTTTGCCTTGGGCGGGCGTTCGCCGCCTTCCGCCCGGTGGCCAGACCCAACTCTTTCAGTCCTGAACGGGACGGGAAGTTCCCGCGGCCTAGCCTCTGCGCCGTGCTCGTCCGCGTTCTCGCTCCTCTACTCACGGTGGCCGTGCTCGTTGCGGCCTGCGGGAGCGACGCCGAGTCGGCCGACCCGGTTGAGTCCGACCCGTTTTGCGAGCGGGCCCTCGAGTACCAGCGATTCGAGCCGACGATCGGCCAGGTCGCTGGCGACGCGACCCAGACCGAAGCCTTCGTGCAGGCCTGGCTCGACCGCCTCACCGTGTTGGGGGAGCGAAGCCCTGACGAGCTGGTCGATGACATCGCGACGATTCGGTCGTCGGTCGAGACCCTCGATGTCGAGTTGGCCGCGGTCGACTACGACCTGCTCGCACTCTCCTTCGAACAGCTCGAGGTGATGAACGACGATCCGGAGAGCGACACCGCGCTCGCCGATCAACGCTTCCGGGCGTACGTCGATCAGTCGTGTTCCGGCCCGGCTCCCGCTCCGCTCGACCAGGCGGAACTCGACGAGCTGTTGGGCGACACGGGCGACCCGGCGAACGAGGAGGTCGATGCGGTCGTCACCGCCGATCTCGCCGAGGACCTGGAGCTGTTGCTCGGCATCACGCCAGAGGCCTCGCAGTGCGTCGCTGAGAACATCGATTCCGACACCCTCGACGACGTCGTGAGTGGCGTGTTGACCGAGGCGACGACCGACGGCTTGTTGGCGGTGCTCGACATCTGCGGAATCAGCACCGAGGATCTTCTCGGATGATTGGTCACGACGAGATGATTGGTCACGACACGTCGCCTCGACCCTCGTTTCGGACAGCGGCTCTTGGTCTGGCCGGTTGGACGGTCTTCGTCTGGGGTCAACGGATCACCAACGTGATCGCCGACGATGACCTCGCCGGATTCGCTCGGACGTGGCGGCTGGTCGTCGCGGTCGGGTTCGCGGCGGCGGCCATCGCCGGGGGAGTGCTGGTGCTGACGAGGCGTCCGCAGGCTCGCACCGTGCTGGTGGGCTTGACCGTGGTCGGGTCGGGCTGGTGGTTGATCCGCGGGGCCCAAACCCTGTTCGCCGACTTCAGCATCGGTTTCAAGGTGGTGCACACCGTGCTGGCCCTCGTGACCGTTGCGCTCAGTGCCTTGGTGTGGCGTGCTCTGGTGTGGCGTTCGGCGAAGGCGGTAGGATCGTCGCCCGATGGGTGAGCCAGTCAGCGTTGTCGAACAAGCAGCAGCCGTACACGGTCGTGTCCGGTTCGATACCAACCGAACCTTCACCGGGATGGGGCACGAGCGGTATCGCCGCGGCGAGCCCATCATCGGCGATCGTCCGCCCGACGTCGTCGCCGGCCTGCTCCTCGACACCGGCAAGGTCGACGCCGTGCACATCTACGCGCAGACGATCACGGTCGAGCTGGCGTCCGGCGCTGATTCGAGTGGCTTGAAAGAGATCGTCGAGAATCTCTACATCCACTACAAGCCCGGGGTGCCGATCCCCGACCCGGAGAACTTCGCCGGCTGATCGTGCCGTCGAGCACGTGATCTCCCATTCGATTCCGGCACGAGTCGGACTGCTCGGCAATCCGTCCGACGGCTACGGCGGCCGAACGATCGCCATGACTGTGCCGGCGTTCGAGGCGACGGTGTCGCTCGAGTCAGCGGCATCCGGAATCACCATCGAGCCGGGTCCCGACGACCGCAGTGCGTGGGGCGGACCGACCGATTTCGTCGATCAGGTCGATCGGTTCGGTTACGGGACCGGCGTGCAGCTGCTGGCCGCGACCGTCCGTACGTTCATCGACGTGTGTCGGTCGGTCGATCATCGACAGCCAGACGGATTCGTACTGCGATACACCACGACGATTCCCCGACAGGTCGGCCTCGCGGGATCGTCCGCCCTCGTGGTGGCGACGCTTCGCTGCCTCGCGGAGTCGGTCGAGCTGGCGATCCCGGCCGAGGTCGTGCCATCGATCGCGCTGGCCGTCGAGACCGAACAGCTTGGCATCACAGCCGGGTTGCAGGATCGTGTGGTGCAGTCATACGGCGGTCTGGTGTCGATGGACTTCGGTGACCTCGTGACCGACGCTCGATTCGGTGTGTCCCACGGCGAGTACGAGACGATCGACGCATCGGCGCTCCCTCCGCTGTTCCTCGCCTCGCGGCGGTCAGCCGCCGAGCCGAGCGGCAACTATCACGCCGAGCTCCGCTCGCGGTTCGACGCAGGCGACCCGGTCATCCGCGACACGATGCGTTCGCTGGCTGGCCTGGCAGCCGAAGGCCGAGCCGCCCTCCACTGGGGAGCGACCGAGCGCTTTGCCGAACTCATCGGCCGGAACATGGTGCTTCGGCGACGTCTCGGCCCACTCCCCGACGCCCAGCTCGCCCTGGTCGACCTCGCCGCTGACCTCGAGGCCCCGGCGACCTTCACCGGCTCCGGTGGAGCCGTGGTCGGCTCCCATCGAGACGGCGAGCACCTCGAGGCGCTCACCAAGGCATACGCCGCCATCGACACCGACGTGATCCCCCTGAATTGACCACCCTCAGTCCGACCTCCATCACCTCTGGGGTCAGACCCCAAAGGTGATGGAGGTTGGTGGCCGAGTTGCCGAAAGCGAACAAGTGTTCGATACTGGTGAGATGGTGGTGGCGGTCAGCGACACGAGTGTTCGGCGACGGGAGCGTCTCGATCCCGATGTGCTCGCCAAGCTGAAGCCGGTCACCCTCTCGGGCGAGCAGATCCTCGATGTACCAGAAGCACTGTCGCCTCTGTTTCCGTGGGGTGGC
>CALLIQ010000044.1 GCA_938008925.1 uncultured Acidimicrobiales bacterium | reverse complement strand
TGCTCGAAGGCCCGGCCGAAGAGAGCCAGGGTGAGGACGTGCCGAGTGGTGCCATCCGCACCGACTTCTCCGGCAACGCCGATGACAACGTCATCATCGAAGGCATCGCCGGCAGCGACACCAGCATCGGTTGGGTCGGCTTCGCCTTCGCCGAGGAGAACCTCGATCGTGTGAAGGAGATCCCGATCTCCGCAGAGCCCGGTGGCGAGTGCGTGTCGCCCACCGTCGAGACCATTGCCGACGGCAGCTACCCCGTGAGCCGCTCGCTCTACATCTACGTGAATGACGAGAAGATGGAATCGAACCCGGCCCTCAGCGGCTTCATCGACTTCCTGCTCAACGATGGCTACAACGAGTCGGTCACCCGGGCGTTCGGCGATACGGGCTACGTCGCCCTGCCGGACGATCTCCTGGCCGAAACCAAAGCCGCCATCGGCTGATTCAGTTCCTCCGAGAGGGTCGCCATCGGGTGAGGTCAGCGGCGGCTGAACCCACCCGGTAGCGTCCTCCGGCGGATACCTGAACCACCGACCTGAACACGAAACGCAAGGGGCACCTTCGTGACAGCTTCGTTGTCTCTCCCGCCCTCGGGAGACGTCGACAATCTGCTCGCCGGAAGCAAGAAGCGGCGAGCGAAAGAGACTCGAGTCAAGGTCGTGATGACCGGGGCCGCCGTGATCTCGCTGCTCGTCAGCGTCTTGATTGTCGGCTCGCTCCTCTGGAAAGCCGGCTCGTTCATCTTCGATGTGGCGAACCCTCCGGTCGACACGCTGGACGAAGCGCCGAAAGGCACCTTCGGTTGGAGTCACCTCTGGGGTAGCCAATGGGCTCCTCGCTTCCTCGAGTTCGACCTCAAGACGCTGATCGTCGGGTCGCTCGTCGTCACCGTCGTGGCGATGGCGGTAGCGACGCCGATCGGCCTCGGCGCCGCCATCTACCTCTCGGAGTACGCGAGCCCACGGGTTCGCAGGATTCTCAAGCCCGTGCTCGAGGTGCTGGCTGGCATCCCGTCGGTGGTGCTCGGGTTCTTCGCCCTTCGTTGGATCGGTCCGAATCTGGTCGACCGTCTCTTCAACTCGGGCACACAGAGCCTGCTCGCCGCCGGTCTCGGCGTCGGTCTGCTCACGATTCCGCTCGTGGCATCGATCTCCGAAGACGCCATGCGTTCGGTGCCAAATGCGCTTCGTGAGGCGTCGGCCGGGCTCGGCGCCCGCAAGCTTCGCACGTCGACCCAAGTCGTCCTGCCCGCAGCCGTCTCGGGCCTCGTCGCCGCCTTCATCGTGGCGACCTCCCGAGCGATCGGTGAGACGATGGTGGTCTTCCTCGCCGCTGGCGGTTCGGGCAACTCGGCAAACTTCACGCTCAACCCCCTCGACAAGGGAGCGACGATGACCGCCGCCATGGCCTCGCAGGCATCTGGCACCGACGGAACGATCGTCGACACCGCCTTCAACTCGCTGTTCTTCGTCGGCGCCGTGCTCTTCCTCATCACGCTCGTGCTCAACGTGATCGCCGACCGATTCGTCCGCCGAGTGCGGCAGAAGTACTGAGGAGGCGACCAATGGCATTGCTCAACCCCGTGGTCGACGCCGACAAGACCGCCGCCCGAGTCCGGGCCGAGATCGAGTCCGGCGGACGCGACCTGAAAGACAGCGCCTTCCGCACGATGCTGCTGGCGACGCTCGTCTTCTCACTGCTCGTGCTCGGTGTGCTGGTCTACGACGTGGTCACCGATGGTTCGTCGGTCCTGACTTCTCGACTCGGCGACTTCCTGGCCAACCCCGCTCGTACCCGACCGGACGAGGCCGGGGTGTTCCAGGGCCTCCGTGGCACCTTCTGGATCGGGATCTTCGTGATCGTGCTCACGTTCCCGGTCGGCATCGCAGCGGCGATCTACCTCGAGGAGTACGCCACCGACAGCTGGTTCACCCGGTTGGTCGACGTCAACATCCGCAACCTCGCGGGCGTCCCATCGGTCGTGTACGGGATCCTGGGTCTTGCGATCTTCGTCGGCATCTTCGACCGCCTCGGCATCGGGGCCGACAACACCTTCGGCAAGACCACGACAGCCGGCGGTCTCACGCTCGCCGTGCTCTCGCTCCCGATCGTCATCATCACGTCGGCCGAGGCCATCCGCGCCGTTCCCCAGAGTCTTCGCGAAGCGGGCTACGGCGTCGGAGCAACCAAGTGGGAGGTCGTACGGAGCCACGTCCTCCCCTACGCAGCTCCCGGCATTCTCACCGGAACGTTGCTGTCGCTGGCCCGAGCGCTCGGCGAGGCGGCGCCGCTCATCCTCGTCGGTGCCGTTCGAGGTCGTCTCGGATCCCGTGCCGGATTCTTCGACCTCGAGCAGTTCGGCGAGCGTTTCACCGCCATGCCGATCGTGATCACCGAGTACGCATCGAAGCCCGGCGAGGACTGGGTGCCGGTCACCGCCGCCGCCATCATCATCTTGTTGTTGGTCGTCCTCAGCTTCAACGCCGCAGCCGTGCTGCTTCGCAACCGATTCGAAGGGAAGCGGGAAGGAAAGTGACACAATGACCGACGGAATCACTTCGACCCCACAGAGAGACAGGGCCCGCTTCACGATGGTGGACACCACGCAGGCTGACGACGTCGAAGTCGTCGTCAACACGCTCATGGACGTGCAGGACGTCTCCGTCTTCTACGGCGATTTCCGAGCCGTCACGGGCGTCAACATGCCCGTTCGAGAGCACGAGATCACCGCGATGATCGGGCCGTCCGGCTGTGGCAAGTCCACCGTGCTGCGCAGTCTCAACCGGATGAACGATCTCATCGAGGGTGCGCGGGTCGAAGGGCTCGTTTCCTACCGCGGCATCGACCTGTACGGCCCAAAGGTCGACCCCGTCGAGGTCCGGCGCCGGATCGGGATGGTCTTCCAGAAGCCCAACCCGTTTCCCAAGAGCATCCGAGAGAACATCACGTTCGGGCCAAAGATCGCCGGGATCGACAAGTCGCAGTTCGACGAGATCGTCGAGACCTCGCTCAAGTCGGCGGCGCTGTGGGAAGAGGTGAAGGACCGCCTCGACGCATCGGCGCTCGGCCTGTCCGGCGGCCAGCAGCAGCGTTTGTGCATCGCCCGCGCGATCGCGACCCAGCCCGACATGTTGTTGATGGACGAGCCGTGCTCGGCGCTCGACCCGATCGCCACCGGCCGGATCGAAGACCTCATGCACGAGCTGAAGAACGACTACACGATCGTGATCGTCACCCACAACATGCAGCAGGCGGCACGCGTCTCTGACCGTTGTGCCTTCTTCACCACCGAGCTCGACTCCACCAGCGATCGCCGAACGGGCCAACTCGTCGAGTTCGACCTCACCGATCGCATCTTCTCGAACCCCTCCGACCAGCGGACCGAGAACTACGTCACCGGCCGCTTCGGCTGACCGAGTCGACATCCGGATCGACCGGGTCGACGATCATGGCGACCACATCATGACGACCACATCATGACGAGCACATCATGACGAGCACATCGTGAGCACGCCGTTCATCGAAGAACTCGCCGAGCTCCGGCTCCAGGTCGAACTGATGGCGTTGCGGGTCTCGGCCGCGCTCGACCACACGGTCGAGTTCGTCAAGACGGGAGAGCCGGCGCTCGCCGACGATCTCTTCGCCTCCGACGACGAGATCGATGCGATGCAGGTGTCGCTGACGGAACGCTGTTACGGCGTGCTCGTTCGCGAGCAACCGATGGCGTCTGACCTTCGGCTCGTCGTGTCGGTGATCCGTGTGCTCGGCGCACTCGAACGCATCGGCGATCTGTGCCTTCGCGTCGCGAACCGAGCGGACGACCATGCCCTGTTGCGCTCTCATCGCAACGTGTTCGACGTGCTGATTCAGTTGAGCGTGCACGTGCAGCATCGTTTCGACGTCGTGCAGCGAGCTTGGTCGTCGGCATCGCTCGATGCCCTCGACGATCTCGACTCGACCGTCGAGCTCGAGCGGTACTCCACCATGTTGATCGAGCAGATCCTCGATCTCGACGGTGCCGACGCAGCACGCGTCGCCGTCGCCGCTTTTGCCATCGGCCGATCGCTCGACCGAATCGGGGACCATACTCAGGTGATGGCGCTGCGGCTCCGCTACCTGGAGACCGGCGACCCCGCGTATCTCGCTGAGGAAGTTGCATGACATGACCGACACACCAAGCGTTCCCGAACCCCAGCCGACCGAGCATCGGGTCGCCTACCACCGCGAGCTCGAAGAGCTTCGAGCCGACGTCGTTCGCCTCGGGGCGATGGCCGACGAGATGATCCCGCAGGGCACCGACGTGTTGCTGTCGGGCGAGCTCTCGCTCGCTCAAAAGCTCATCGACTCAGACGACGACATCGATCGTCTGTCGATCGAGATCGAGGAGCGCTGCTACGGCGTCATGGTGCGCCAGTCGCCGATCGCCGGTGAGCTGCGGCAGCTGATCACGATCACCAAGATGGTGGCCGAGATCGAACGATCGGCCGACCTGATGGTCAACGTGACCAAGGCGGCTCGTCGCATGTACGGCGCGCCCCTCACCCCCCATATTCGAGGCGTGATCGCGTCGATGGCCAAGGAAGCGCAGCGACTGCTTCGGCTGTCGATCGATGCCTTCGCCGACGAGAACGACGCGTTGGCCGGTGCGCTCAACGACATCGACGACCAGCTCGATCAGCTCAACCGCGACATGGTCGAGGCGATCTTCGAGGCTCAGTCCGAAGGACACATCGACCTCGCAGCGGCGGTTCAGCTGGCGCTGATCGCCCGCTACTACGAGCGCATTGGTGACCATGCCGTCAACATCGGCAATCGCGTGATCTACATGGTCACGGGCTGGCTCCCGGAGCACAACGGTGCGATTCGAGCCAAGAGCCGCTCCGAGGACTCGTCCGAGGCCGTCGGTGGCAACGGCGACAACGGCGACGACGGTGACAAGGGCGTCGAATCGACGTGACCTGGCTTGCTCTCGTCGCCGGCCTCGTCATCGGGGTTGCGCTCGCCAGCCTCGTCATGGGGCGGCAGCATCGGCGTGAGCACCAGGAGTCGGCGAGCGTTCGCACCAGCGACGACGCCAGCAGTTCGAGAAGCGAGAGCTCCCGAGTGTTTCGGGCCCTCAACGCGGTGCCGCTCGGCATCATGGTGTTCGAACGCCGTCGACCGGTCTTTGCCAACGCCTTCGCCCACCAGTTCGATTCCGGTCGTCACACCGACGTGCTCGTCGAGCGGGCGATCGCCGAGCTGGTGGCGCGAGCCTCGACGGAAGGGGCGGTCGATCACGAGCTCGACCTCTACGGTCCACCCCGGCGCCGCCTGTCGCTGAGAGCGCTTCCGCTCGCCGAGATGTCGAACGACGGCATGTTGGTGACGATCGAAGACGTGTCGGAGCGGCACCGAATCGAGGAGGTCCGCCGGGACTTCGTCGCAAACGTGAGCCATGAGCTCAAGACGCCGGTCGGGGCGATCGGCGTTCTGGCCGAGACGCTCTCGGCAGAGGACGACCCCGACATCGTGTCGCGCCTCTCCGGTCGCCTCCACGACGAGGCGCATCGCCTCGGAACCACGATCGATGATCTGTTGACGCTGTCGACGATCGAGTCGGGGGAGACCTTCCAGACCGAGCCGATCGTCATCGGCAACCTGGTGAACCTCTGTATCGAACGGGTGCGGGCGGCAGCGGAACTCAACGACGTGTCCATCACCGCATCCGTCGAGGATGATCTCCGCATCGACGGCGACCGACGTCAACTCGAGTCGGCGTTGTCGAACCTGTTGGACAACGCGGTGAAGTACAGCGACGCCGGTACCGACGTCGTCGTGCAGGCCGCTCGCGACGAAGAGTGGATCGACATCGCCGTCACCGACGCGGGCCACGGCGTTCCTGAGCGCGATCTCACTCGCATCTTCGAGCGCTTCTACCGAGTTGACCAGGCGAGGAGCCGAGCGACCGGAGGCACCGGTCTCGGCCTGTCGATCGTGCGTCACGTGGCCATCAACCACGGTGGTGACGTCACCGTGCGATCGACCGAGGGCGTCGGGTCGACGTTCCAGCTCCGGCTGCCTGCCGTCAACCGGTCCGTCGCGAACGAGAGGAGCCCGAGTGTCGGGTGAACGTGTCCTGGTGGTCGAAGACGAGGAGGCGTTCATCGAAGCGCTGGAGATCGGCCTCGCCCGCGAGGGCTTCGAGCTCGAGTTCGCCCGTGACGGGAAAGAGGCGCTGGACGCGTTCGCCGCTGGTTCGGCCGCCAACCGGCCGCACGACCTGATCCTGCTCGACGTCATGTTGCCTCGGGTGTCCGGCGTGGACGTCTGTCGTGAGATCCGGACGACGTCGAAGGTCCCGATCATCATGGTGACCGCGAAATCGAGCGAGCTCGACACCGTCGTCGGTCTCGAAGTCGGCGCCGACGACTACGTCACGAAGCCGTACCGCCTGCGCGAGTTGGTCGCTCGGATGCGCGCCGTGATGCGCCGAACCGACGATGGCTCGGCAGCGACCGAGACCGCGCCGGCATCCGAATCGGGTCCGCTCCGCGTCGGCGAGATCGCGCTCGACGCGGCCCGTCATGAGGTGACCGTCCGAGGTGAGCGAGTGTCGCTCCCGCTCAAGGAGTTCGACGTTCTCAACCTGCTGATGGAGAACGCCGGCCGGGTCATGACGAGAGACACCCTGATCGATCGAGTGTGGGGTCACGACTACGTGGGCGACACGAAGACCCTCGACGTTCACATCAAGCGGCTGCGGGCGAAGGTCGAGGTCAACCCGTCGAAACCGGAGCGCATCGTGACCATTCGTGGCCTCGGCTACAAGATGGTGCTGCCCGAGTCGGGGGAACGCTCGAAAGAAAACTGATCAGAAGTCCTCATCATTTCGCGTCATCGTGCCGAAGGACAGACATGCATGTTGAAGCATGTCCCTCAAAGTCTGATCAGTCGGTGTCCGAATCGATCACCGTCGGGTTGGCTCATTCGTCCCCGCTCGTGTTGGCCATGCTCGAGTCGGTGCTCGAATCAGCGCTCGAGTCGTCGTCCGACGACGTGGTGATCGCCTTCCGGGCCACCTCGCTCGCCGACGCGGAGGCCGAGATGACCGATCATCAACCCGACGTGGTCGTTGCGGACTATCTGTTGCCCGACGGGCACGGGTTCGAGCTCCAGCCCAAGGCGGCTGCTGCGGAACTCCGGACCCGGGTGGTGCTGTTCGGCAACCAGGAACACCGTTGTGCCTTCGATTCGGCACTCGCTGCCGGTTGCGCTGGATTCGTCACCAAGGAAGGTCCGGCCGACCAGCTGGCCCGAGCCGTGCGATCCGCATCCGAAGGCATCGACAGCTACCCGAACGAACTGCTGGTCGAACGCCTCCGGGATCGTCACGATCCGGGTGGCGATCTGTCGGCCCGTGAGCTCGAACTGCTCCGCATGCTCGCATCGGGCGCGGTCGCCGGCGGTATCGCCGCAGACCTCGACATCTCGATCCAAACCGTCCGCAATCACGTTCGGTCCGTGCTTCGCAAGACCGATTCGTCATCCCAGCTCGAGGCGGTCATCAAGGCTGTCCGAGCGGGGCTCGTCCAGGTGGGAGTCAGCGCATGATCTCGGAGAACAGCACCATCCTCGGCACGCCCGCCGAGACCGCCGGATCGGTCGGCATCGTCCATCCGTTCCCGATCTACCGAGCCGGTCTGGCCAAGCTCCTCACCGAGGAGGGCTATGAGGTCACGTTCTCCGTTGGCACGCTCGCCGAGGTGCAACCCTTCGCTCTCGCGTCCGAGGCTGGCGAACCCGCCGCCGACGTCGTGATCGCAGCGGATCGACTGAGCGACGGGCGCGGCTCCCAGCTCGCGAACAGCTGCGGTTCGAGTGTGCTGTTGCTCGCCGAGGCGGTCTCCGCCTATGTCCTCGACGAGGCCGAACGCACCGGTTGTGCCGGGCTGATCGCCAAGACCCACCATGCCGATGATCTCCGACGGGCGATGTCCGCCGTCATCTCCCGTCGGACCTACTTCCCGGAGAAGTCCGGGATGATCGAGCTCACTCGATCGACCCAGCTCACCGATCGCGAGCTGGAACTGTTGATGCTGCTCTCGGAAGGCCGCAGCGTGAAATCGATTGCGCAGCGCCTGAACCTGTCGGTCCACACGGTTCGAAACCACGTCCGGGCGATTCTGCGAAAGATGAACGCCTCGACCCAGCTCGAAGCCGTGCTCCGGGCTCACACCCTCGGTCTCGTCCGGCTGCACGCCGAGGTCTGACGACGCTTCTCGACGAGGATTACTGCAGTCGAGCGTTCCCGGTGACGTCGCGGCCGACCGCGACCTCCCACTCACCCCACCAACCGTGGTCCGTCATCAGGTCGGACATGCAGCTCGAGCACTTGCCCGTCGCGTCGATGTTGATCGGTGCACCGCAGTTCGGGCACGTGCCGGTCATGACCCGCGACCGGCGATGGGCGCCCTCTTCACCAAACCGTTCGAAACCGAGGCGCTGGCCGTCCGGCCCGCTGAAGTCGACATAGGACACCGTGCCCGCAGCGTTGACGTCGAGCTGCCCGTGGGAGGTGAACTGTGCCGTGCCGGACTCCGACCGCTTGAACGACGTCGACTTCCACGTGACGGTTCGGTCGTCGGGCCCGCCGCCGACGGCGAAGATCTCTGCGTCGTTCCAGACGGTGGCGACCGTGCGGTCGTAGTTCTCGATCGAGATCCAGAACATCTCGCCATTCGCATCGCTGATCAGATGCTCGATCCAGCGGTCGCCCGCTTCATCCATGATCATGGTGCCTCGGATGACCCCACGCTCGCCCTCGATGAGGGTGGCTGCGCCGACGGGAGCGTTGGCGAGCGCCTCGAGCTCAGCGGTCGAATTGTCCTTCTTGAAGCGTCCGAACATCGGTCGATTCCCTCCTCGGATCCGGGCCGAACACTACAGCACATGGTGGGGTACGCCGATGGTTCACGTACCCCAACTACGGTAAGAATGGTCTACACGCCAGGGAGGAGGGACCGTTGCCGTGACGATTGCTGATGATCAGCTCGATTCAGCCTGTTCGCCGATTCGCGTTGCCGCGCTCCCCGTTCTCGGGGTCGATCCACTCGACACCGACGGCCGACTGCTTCGGCTCCAACCGGGTCCCACCTCACATCTCGCTGTCGCCAGCCGGTTCGTCCGCCTCGACAGCGCCATGGTGCGGCTCGACATCTTGAGCGCATCACATCGAGTGATGATGGCTGCCACCCCGCTCGGCACGATCGCCCCCGTCGAGGGGTGGGACGTGCACGAGACGGTCGCCTGTGGCTCCGCAGCCGCAGCGGTCCATCCCGATCGGCTCCCCTCATCGCACACCTGGAAGACGGGTGACTGGACCATGTCGTTCCGGTCGGAGCTGTCGACCGACCCCGACTCGCTCCAGGCCGCCGCCGACCAGCTCATCGCCGGCGCCGATCACCCGACTGCGCTCGTCGCGTCGTTCCCGGGTCACCCGCTCGCCATCACCGGCCTCACCGTGCACCAACACGTGGCCGGCGACACCAATAGCGGTGACACCAACTGCAGCGACAGCACCGCCACGGCCAGCACCGGTGGCCAGACGAGCATCGAATGGCGCTCGTGGCACCTCTACCCGGGCGACGATCCGCACATGGTCACCACCACGACCATCGCGACGCGCCCCCTTCAGGAGACTCACTCATGACGGCTTCGTTCAGTCGCCCCGACTCGCCCGTCCGGTCATCGAGCCGGACCCGCTTCGTCCTGGCCATGCTCGCTTCGTTCTCGCTCATCGCTGCAGCGTGCGGTGGTGGCCCCGACCTGCCTGCGACCATCGATGCTGCACCGGCGATCACGACCCGCGCGACCGCTGCTGCACTCGGCGTCGACGGGACCAGCAGCGACCTCGTGTGGCAGGGCTCGGGGAGCCCGGCTCAGGTCGCCGATTCGATCGCAGGTGTCGAGATGCCGGACGAGCGATCTGACGATGTCGCCGGCGACGTGTTTCTGCTCTATCAGAGCGGAACCGTGTGGGTGACGCCGGCCGAAGGCGGTGGCTCCGCCGTCCTGTACTACGGCGACAACGACCAGGCGTACAGCCGTCACAACACGATCTTGATCGCGAACTCGAGTTGGGGGACTCGGGTCAACAACTACCGCTCGAGCAGTAGTTCGTCGAGTAACGGCTTCCGTGGCGGCGGCAGCTCAACCGGTAAGTAAGACCCCCGCGCGTACGACACTGAGGGAGAACAGCCATGGAAGCATTCATCGACGATCTCGGAAGCACCGCGGCCTGGCTCGGGGTCGCGTTCTTGCTGATGGGCGCTGGATTCATCGTCGTCGACGTGTTGACGCCCGGAAACCTGCGAGCGCAGGTCTCTGAGAATCTCAATGCCGGCATGCTCGTCGGCGGCAAGATGGTCGCCGTCGGCATCATCGTGTTCTCTGCGATCTGGAACGCGCCAGACGGGCTGTCCGATGGCTTGCTCGAGGCGGTGCTCTACAGCGGCCTCGGTCTCGTGATGTCTGCGATCGCATTCCTGCTCGTCGACGTCGTGTTGCCGGTCGATTTGCGTCGCATCGTCGAGGAGCGCGAGTTCGATCCGGCCGTGTGTGTCGCGGTCGGCGCCGAGGTCGGTCTCGCCCTCGTCGTCGCCGCCGCCATCTCCTGACCTCTCACTGATGAACGTCGGCTCGCCGTGAACCCGTCGGCGGGAGTCGACGCCTCTCTCCAGACCCGACGGCGGCTCCTGCTCTTCGTCGCCGCGATCATCGCTGGCGCTGGGGTTGCGTACGAGCTGAGCCTGATGCTCCTCGGCACGATCACGGTCGGGAGCACCGAACGGGCGAACGCCATCGTGCTCGGCACCGCGATGCTCGGGATGGGGATCGGCGCCACCACCGGCGGCCGATGGTCCGACAAGCCGATCGTCAACTTCGTCCGCATCGAGATCGTGCTCGCCCTACTCGGTGGTGCTGCGGCCCCGGTTCTGTATTGGACGTGGGCCCGCCTCGACTCCCTCTGGGGGCCGTTGCTCGGCATGTCGCTGGCGATCGGCGTGTGCATCGGGGCAGAGATGCCGCTGCTGGCCGCGCTCAACGATCGGCTCTCCCGCCAGAGCGCCGCCACCGTCGTGTCGAGCTATTCAGCAGCCGACTACTTCGGTGCCCTCGTCGGAGCGATCGCATTCGCCTTCTTCGTGCGCCCCGTCTTCGGCCTGGTGTCGGGCACGGCACTCATCGCAGCGATCAACTTGATCGCGGCGGGGGCGGTCGTGTTCATCGTGCCGGGGGAGACGAAGCGATTCGTGCTCCCGTGGATGGGGCTCGGGGCGGCGGGGCTGCTCGCCCTCACTCTCGCGGCGCCCGCCATCGTGACCGATGGGCGCCAGGCGCTGTTTCGCGATCCGATCGTCGCCCGGTCTGAGAGCGGTATCCAAGAGCTCGTCGTCACCTCCCGTGAGCACCCGGGCGGCCAGATCGACACCCGGCTCTTTCTCAACAACGACCTGCAGCTCTCCAGCATCGACGAGCACCGGTACCACGAGTCGCTGGTCCATCCGGCGGTCGTCGGCGCCACCGACGTCTTGATCCTCGGCGGCGGCGACTGTCTGGCGGCCCGAGAGGCGCTGCGTCACCCCGGGGTCGACTCCATCACGCTCGTCGAGCTCGACCCGACGGTGGTCGAGCTGATGCGAACCGTCCCCGAGCTCGAGGTCGTGCAGGGCGGGGCATGCGACGACGACCGGTTGACGATCGTGAACGACGACGCCTTCGTCTGGGCCGAGCGGGCGGTCGACGACGGGCTCGCCTTCGATGCGATCGTCATCGACTTCCCCGATCCGGACACGCCGGCGCTCGGTCGTCTGTACTCGGTCGAGATCTACGAGGTCCTCGGCGACTTGGTCACCCCGGACGGTCGGATGGTCGTGCAGTGCGGCTCGCCCTTCTTCGCACCCAGGGCGTACTGGACGTGCGCCGACACGCTCGAGGCGGCGGACTGGTCGCTCGTCTCGTACCACGTCGACGTGCCGTCGTTCGGCGATTGGGGCTTCCATCTCGCCGGGCGCGGTGCTCCGCCCATGGTCGACATCCCGCCGCTCGAAGGGACCCGGTTCATCGACGATTCGGTCTTCCAGGCGGCGAGGGTGTTCCCGGCCGACGTGCGCCGAGACAACTTCGACACCGAGCCATCGACGATCCTCGAACCGACCATCGTGGCCGCCGCGCAGGGCGCCTGGGTCGGCTACGACTGAGCTGGCGAGCCGTCCCCGAGTCCGCTGTCGAATCCGTCGTCGGTGCGCCTGGCGATGAACACGAACTCCTTGCCAGGCCGATCCGGAGCTTCTCGGACCTCGATCGGGGTGAAGCCGGCGTCGACGAGCGATGCCTCCACCTCGGCCCGTTCACGGAACCGCAGGGTGGGGGTCGAGTTGATCGACTGCCCGTCGGGGAGCCGCACGACGCCATCGAAGGTGACGAACGGCAGATCGACGTGAGTGACGTCGACCCATGACTCGACCCGGCCGACGCCCTCGACGTCGGTGTGATGGGCCGATGCTTCACGAGTCCACTGCTCCCACGCCCGCCGCGATGGAATGCGAGTCTCGAACACCACGTGTCCTCCAGGGCGAAGTGCTCGACGGGCGCCGAGGAGCGTTGCCATCCAGGCCTCGTCGGTGAGAAAGACCTGGGCCACGTTGCCGGTCATGAAGGCGAGGTCGACCCGCACCGACGGGGCGACGCCGTCGAGGCTCGTGACGTCGCCGTCGATCCAGCGCACCCGTTCGGACCCGGGCTTCGATCGAGCCACGGCGAGCGAGGCGGCCGCCGGGTCGACGCCGACGACGTCGACGCCCGAGTCGGCGAGCATGAGTGCAAAGACGCCGGTGCCGCAGCCGATGTCGAG
>CALLIQ010000043.1 GCA_938008925.1 uncultured Acidimicrobiales bacterium | reverse complement strand
GACCTCTTCGAGCGTCGCGTCGACCCCTTCTCGCCGGAGCGACGTGACGGCCTTGTCGGTGATGCCGCACGGGACGATGTGATCGAACCACGTGGGGTCGACGTCGACGTTGAGCGCGAACCCGTGCATCGAACGACCCCGACTGAGCCGCACACCGACCGCTGCGATCTTGCGGGGGGAATCGGGTCCGCCCACCCACACGCCGGGAAAGCCGTCGAGACGATCGGCGTCGAGACCGAGCTCGGCGAGCGAGTCGATCACAACCTGCTCGATCGAGGTGACGTAGGCGACGGTGTCGGCCATGCCACCGCCGCGCTTTCCGGCGACGTTCATGATCGGGTAGCCGACGAGCTGGCCGGGGCCATGGAAGGTGATGTCACCACCGCGATTCACCCGGTGGAGGTCGGCTCCGACGCTGGCCGGGTCGACGAGCAGGTTCGCCTCGTCGGTCCGAACACCCATCGTGTAGACGGGCGGGTGTTCGACCAACAAGAGATGGTCGGCGGGTTCACCGGCCACCTGGCCGGCGAACAACGCCTGTTGAAGATCCCATGCCTCCGAGTAATCGACGCGGCCGAGCCAGCGCACGCGAAGCGGCGCGCCGGTTTTGCCCGAACGCCCCCCGGAGGGAGTCTCAGCCGAGCTCTGGTTCCCAGTCACGGGTCTCGATGATCTCGCGAACACGGGCGAGGAAGGCGGCGGCGTAGGCGCCGTCGATGGCCCGGTGATCCCATGCCATGGCGAGAACGCCGACGGAGTGGATCACGATGCTCTCGTTGCCGTAGGAGTCTTCGACGACGACGGGCTTGCGCTTCACGGCGTCGGTCGAGAGGATCGCCACCTGCGGCTGGTTGATGATCGGGAACTGCATCATCGTGCCGTAGCTACCGGCGTTGGTGAGGGTGAAGGTGCCGCCGGAGAGCTCGTCGGGCGAGAGCTGCTTGGCTCGTGCACGGCGTGCGACGTCGCTGATGTCACGTGCGATCGTTCGCATCCGCTTGCCATCGGCACCCTTGACGACCGGGGCGAGCAGGCCCTGGAAGTCGAGGTCGACGGCGACCGCCATGTTGACCTCGGAGTGAACGATGAGCTCACGGTCGCCGACCGAGGCGTTCAGGTGCGGGTACTCGCGCAGCGCGTCGACCACAGCTCGGGTGATGAACGGCAGGTAGGTGAGGCTGAAGCCCTCTTCGCCCTTGAACGCTGCGCCGTGCGCCTTGCGGACCTGGTCGACACCCTCGTAGTCGATCTCGATGGCGGTGAGCGTGTGCGGTGCGACCGTCTTGGACATCACCATGTGCTCGCCGGTGCGCAACCGGATGTTGGAGAGCGGCACGACCGTGTCACGGGCGCCGGCCTGCACGACCGGAGCTGAGGCCGCAACAGGAGCCGGCGCCGCAGGGGCGGCCGGTGCCGGAGCGGCCGGTGCTGGTGCAGCAGGTGCTGGTGGCGCGGCGGGAGCCGGTGTGGCCGCCGGGGCGGGCGAGGGAGCGGCGCCGGCGACGGGCTGGAGCTGGTTGGCTTCGATGTGGCGCTGCACGTCGTCGCGCGAGATCCGACCACCGAGGCCCGATCCAGCGATCTGATCGACGTCGATGCCGTACTCGTTGACGAGACGACGCACGACCGGCGACAGCACCTTGTCGGCGCTGGCCGACGGCGCAGGGGGTGCCGCAGCGGCGGGGGCCGGAGCAGCAGGCGCAGCAGGTGCCGGAGCGGGGGCAGCCTCGACGGGCGGAACTGCGACGGGTGCTGGCTCGGCGACCGGGGGCGCCGGGGCGGGTGCCGGTGGGGCTGGAGCGGGCTCGGGGGCGGGGGCCTCTGCCGCCGGTGCCGGGGCGCCAGCACCGTCTCCGACGACGGCGAGGACGGTGCCGACCTCGACGGTGTCGCCCTCGGGAACCCGAATCTCTGCGATCGTTCCGGCGATCGGCGAGGGAACCTCGGTGTCGACCTTGTCGGTCGACACCTCGAACAGCACCTCGTCGAGCGCCACGGTCTCACCGACCTGCTTGAACCAACGGGTGATGGTTCCTTCGGTCACGGTTTCGCCCAGTTGGGGCATTTCGATGTCAGCCACGGAAGCGTGCTCCTGATGCGGGTTTCGGTTGCGAGATTCGGGTGTTGGGAGGTGTTCGGATTGCGAGAAGGCCGAGCGGCGGCGTCAGCCGTGGAGGGATCGGCCGGTGAGTGCGAGCACGCTCTCACCGAACAGTTCGCTCAGTGTTGGATGCGGTTGGATGAAGCTGCCGACCTCACGGGCGGTGGCCTCCCAGTTGACGGCCAGGTAGCCCTGACCGAGCTGTTCGGTCACCCATGGCCCAGCCATGTGCACACCGAGGATTCGACCACCGGTGCCGTCGGCGAGTTTCTCGGCGACGATCTTCACGAGACCTTCGGTCTCACCGATGATCATCGCGCGGCCGTTGCCGGTGTAGCGGTGCTTGGAGACCACGACGTCGTAACCGGCGTCCTTGGCTTGTGCTTCCGTCAATCCCGCGAACGCGACCTCGGGGTGGCAGTAGATGCACCACGGCATCTTGTCGTAGGCGATCGGCATGGCTTCTTCACCGAGGATGTCGGTGATGGCCACGATGCCTTCCATGAACGCTGCGTGGGCGAGCTGCGCGGTGTTGACCACGTCGCCGACGGCCCAGACGTTCGGGGCGGTGGTTCGGCCGTACTCGTCACCGATGATGAAGCCGCGCTCGTCGACCTGGACCTGGGTGTTCTCGAGTCCGAGCGTCTCGGAGAACGGGCGACGCCCGACCGAGACGACCACGGTGTCGGCGGTGACGGTCTGTCCCTCGCCAAAGCTCACGGTGACGCCATCGGGACCGGTCTCTTGGCCGCTGACCATCACGCCGGCATGGACGTCGATGCCACGCTTCTTGAACGAGCGCTCGACGACCTTGACGAGATCGACGTCGGTGTTCGCCAAGATTGACGGGGCGGCTTCGATGATCGTGACCTTCGTGCCGAGGTCGGACATCATCGACGCGAATTCGCAACCGATGGCGCCGCCGCCGATCACGACGGCCGATCCGGGCAGTTCGGGGATCGACAGGAGTTCGTCGGAGGTGACGATGCGCTGATCGTCGATCGGGAACCCGGGGATGGTCCGGGGAACCGAGCCCGCGGCGAGGATGACCGCATCGGCGGTGACCGACACCTCGCCGGACTCGCCGCCGCTGATCGACACGGTGCTGTGATCGGAACCGAGGGTGCCGGTGCCGTCGAAGAGTGTGACCTTGCGGTTCTTGAGCAGACCGGTGACACCACCGACGAGCTGTTGCACGACGCCGGCCTTGCGCTCGAGGGTGCGTCCCCAGTCGAGGCCTTGCGCTTCGGCGAGCACGCCGAAGGCGCCGGCGTGATCGATGGTGCGCTTGACCGTCGCCGTCTCGAGCAGCTCCTTGGCCGGGATGCACCCGACGTTGAGGCAGGTACCGCCCATCTTGTGACGCTCGACCAGGCCGATGTTCAGGCCGGCGGATGCGCCGTAGAGGGCGGCGGCGTAGCCACCTGGGCCTCCGCCGATGACGAAGACGTCGAAGTGTTGACTGGTCAGGGGGACCACCTCCGGGAGGCAGCGACCACGGTGGTCGCGCGGGCGGGTCGACTCTAGCTCCGCTGAACCGCTACCGAACCAGGATGAGCTGCACGGCGAAGGCGGCCAGAATCGCGATGCCACACAACAGCGAAAGGACCATCAACATCCGGGTGCTCACCTGATCGAGGCTAGCGATCTCCGCTGCTTTAGGGTGTGGCGATGGACGTCGTCATCACCGGATCGAGTGGCCTGATCGGCACTGCCCTCATCACCGCACTGAAGGCAGACGGTCACCGACCGATCCGTCTCGTGCGGCGAGCGGCCAGCGGCGCCGACGAGCTCACGTGGGACCCTGCGGCTGGCAGCATCGACGCCGCCGGATTTGAAGGCGTCGACGCGGTCGTCCACCTCGCTGGAGCCGGGATCGGCGACAAGCGGTGGAACGAGGCGTACAAGAAGGTGTTGGTCGAGAGCCGAACCGCCTCGACCTCCCTGCTCGCTTCGACCCTCGCCGGGCTCAACAATCCGCCTCGGGTGCTGCTCTCTGGGTCGGCGATCGGCTTCTACGGCGATCGAGGCGACGAGACGCTCACCGAGACCTCCGACGCCGGCGAGGGGTTCCTCGCCGATCTCACGGTCAAGTGGGAGGCGGCCGCCCAGTCGGCGATCGACGCCGGGATCCGCACCGCGTTCCTCCGCACCGGCATCGTGCAGACGCCGAAGGGCGGCGCGCTGAAGAAGCAGCTGCCGCTGTTCAAGTTCGGACTCGGCGGGAAGATGGGGAGCGGCGAACAGTACGTGTCGTGGATCACCCTGGCGGACGAAGTGAGCGCCATCCAGCACCTCCTCACCGCCGATGTGTCCGGGCCCGTCAACCTCACCGCCCCGCAACCGGTGACCAACGCGGGCTACACCGACACCCTCGGCTCGGTCCTCGGCCGTCCGACGTTCCTGCCGGTTCCGGCGTTCGCCCCCAAGCTGTTGCTGGGCGGCGAGATGGGTCAGGCGCTGCTGTTCGACAGCGCGAAAGTGCTCCCATCGACCCTCGAAGCGTCCGGCTTCTCCTTCGCCCACCCCGATCTCGAAACCGGCCTTCGGGCCGAGTTGGGCAAGTGATGGCCGCAGGCGACCGCATCGTGTCCGCCGAGCGGGTCATCAACGCCCCGGCATCGGTCATCTTCGACGTCCTCGCCGACCCGAAGCAGCACGCCCACTTCGACGGCGAGGACACCGTGCAAGGTGTTCGGAAGTCGACCCCCGACCGACTGTCGCTCGGGGCCAAGTTCGCGATGGACATGAAGATCCTCGTGCCGTACCTGATCACCAACGAGGTGGTCGAGTTCGAGGAAGGGCGCCGCATCGCGTGGCGCCATTTCGGGCACCACATCTGGCGCTACGAACTCGAACCCATCGACGACGACTCGACCAAGGTCACCGAGTCGTTCGACTGGGGTTCGGCCCGAATCCCGAAGATGTACGAGCTCGTCGGCTACCCGGCGAAGCACGAAGAGGGCATGGCGAAGACCCTCGAGCGACTCGAAGTTCTCGTCACCGCTCCCTGAGAGCCCAGCCCCGCTCCCTGAGAGCCCAGAGAGCCCAGCGAACGGCTGCTCAGCTCACGGAAACGGCGGGATAGAAGGCCACGTGGTCTTTGATCTCGGCCGCGGCGTCCTTTGGGGCCTCATAGACCCAGGCTGCGTTGTCGGCGCTCTCGCCGTCGACCGAAACGGTGTAGTAGTTCGCCTCGCCCTTCCACGGGCAGCCGGTGGTTCGTTCGGTTCGAGCGAAGTGCTCCCACACGACCGACGAGGGAGGGAAGTAGTGGTTGCCCTCGACGATCACGGTTTCATCTGACTGTGCGATCACGGTGCCATTGAAGGTTGCGGTGGTCATGGCCTGAACAACACCGCCGAGATGCCGAGGAATTCCAAGGATCGAATGGTTCGTACGGCCCACCAGTGGGCG
>CALLIQ010000042.1 GCA_938008925.1 uncultured Acidimicrobiales bacterium | reverse complement strand
CGAGGCGATCGGACAGTGAGTAGTCATCGAGCGCAGTCACGGACCCGACACTAAACCCGAACGATGCCCCGGGGTAGCGGAGCGATCCACCGCCACTTTCCGTTGGCGGAGCGAGTCCCCGCCACAAGTGGCGGCCAACCGCTCCACCACGGGTGTGGGTGGGCGGGGTGAGTGGCCGATCAGCTGTCGGCCGCAGCTGCCTTGTCGATCTCGGTGGCGTGGCCGCGGGCGGCCTTGGCCAGGTTGCGAAGCTCGGCTCGCTCGTCGTCGGTGAGGACCTCGAAGTCGGGCCCGTGGAGCTGGTCGGTGGCGGCCTCAATGGCCTCTCGGGCCTCGGCGAGTTCGCTGGTGTCGCGATAGGGCTTTGGCCATCCGAAGAACTCTGCGTTCCACTCACCGGCCGGCCCGCTGAGGATCGCGTCGAGCGGGTGCATGCCCGCCGCTTGGACGGCGACGCAGTGTCGGCCGAACCGGAGCTCCCGCATCGTCTGCGCCATCAAGAACGCGTGGGCTGGCCCGGACTCGGGGCGGTCCTGATCGCGCCAACCGACGAAGGTGGGTGCACCATGTGGTGCGGCGGCGTCGACCACTCGCTCGCACAGCTCGCCGAGTCGCTGGGCGCCCTCGAAGCCGTCGAGCACTCGCGCTCCATGCTCCTGGCAGATCTGGTTCCAGATCGCTGCGCCCTGTTTGGGCGCCATGGCCGCTCGGCCCGCCTCCACGTGGGCGGCGAATCCCGTCGGTTCCCAGAAGTAGGCAGCGGCGACGACGTTGTCGACGGGACAGTCACCCAGCACGCCCATGCGTCCGGTGGCGTATGCGCCGGTGCCAGGCGCCATGCCGGCCGCTTCTGCCTTCTCCACGGTCGACGGGGCCATGAGCCAACTCATGGCCAGCATTCCGATCGAGCCACGCATGCTGCGAGCGACGGTGATCGTGTCCATGTGGGTGTCCCTTCGGGTCGTGAGGTTCCCCAGGGCCTACAGGTCGCTTCCACGTCGCGGCAAATTCGATCCCCCTCTCTTCCGGCCGATTGACACGCGAATGATCGGGCCCCACAGTGCGCGGCGATGACAGAGCGACCCGACCTGACCGATGCGCCGACCGGGACGAGAGGTGCCGAGACGATCGGCTTCGTCGGCCTCGGGAACATGGGAGGTCCGATGTGTCGCCGACTCGTCGGTGCTGGCTATGACGTGATCGCTTTCGACATCGCCGAGGCGGCCCTTGCTGACGCGGTTGCCTCGGGAGCGACGGCCGGGGAGTCGGCCGTCGACGTGGCCGGTCGAAGCGACCTGTTGCTCACATCGCTGCCTCGTCCCGATCACGTCGAGGCCGTGATGGCGGGTGCCGACGGTGCGCTCGCGGCATTGCGCTCGGGCTCGATCTGGGTCGACCTCACGACCAACCGCACCACCTTGATCGAACAGCTCGCGGCCGACGCTCCCGAGGGGGTGGCCGTCGTCGACTCGCCGGTGACGGGCGCTGTCGATGGAGCCCGGACCGGGAAGCTGACGCTCTTCCTCGGTGGGGATGAGGCGAGCGTCGGGCGGGTGAAGCCCGTCCTCGATCATCTCGGCCTCGTCATCGAGTGCGGTGCCCGGGGCACCGGCAACGTCACCAAGCTCGTGACCAACCAGCTGTGGTTCATCCACGCTGCGTCGATCGCGGAGGGGTTCGCGCTCGGCATGGCGAACGGGGTCGAACTCGGCACGCTCTGGTATGCGATCAAGGAGAGCGTCGGCGACTCGTTCGTCGCACGCCACGACGCGCCGAGCATCTTCGCCGGCCACTATGACCCGTCGTTCTCGCTCGATCTGTGTCTCAAGGACCTCGGCCTGATCGATGAGCTCTCGGACAATGTCAGCACGAGCCTCGACATGACCGAGCAGGCCCATCAGGTCTTTGCCAAGGCCGGCGAGCGCTACGGCACCGACGTCGGGGAGCTCCACGTCGCCAAGCAGATCGAGGAGGACACCGGCCTCTCGATGCGTCTCGAGGGCGATTGGACGCCCCACTGGGAGAAGTAGGAAAGAGATTCGAATGGTTGCACTGCACGATCTCGTCGACCTCGATCGCTACCCGCTGCACGAGCCTGAGGGCGCTGCGTACGTCGCGGTCGTCGATCGGGCGCGAGCCCAGCTGGCGGACACGGGCTGCGCTCTCAACAAGGACTTCGTCCGACCCGAGGCCGTGTCGGTGCTCGCCGCCGAGATCGAGTCGAACAAGGTCGACACGCACTTCTCCCGGCAAGACATCAACCCGTACTTCCACACGGAGGTGAATCCCGACTTTCCGCCCGATCATCCGGTCAACACCTTCATCGAGCGATCGTCCGGGTTCATCCCCGGCGACTCGTGGGAGCCCGGCTGTGCCAACGAGGTGCTGTTCCGGGCACCGGAGGTGGCGAGGTTCTTGGCCGACTGCCTGCGGATTCCCGAGCTGCATTGCTACGCCGACCCGCTTGCCGGCCTGACGTCGAACATCCTCGATCCAGGCCAGCAGTTCACCTGGCACTTCGACACCAACGACTTCGCCGTCACGGTGCTGGTGCAAGAGGCGGAGGCGGGCGGCTCGTTCGAGTACATCCCGGCGATCCGCTCGGCCGATGACGAGGGCTTCGACCGCATCGCCGCCGCATTGGCTGGCGATCGAACGGATGTGGTGAGCCTCGACTTGCGGCCCGGCGACCTCCAGATCTTCAAGGGTCGCTACTCGCTCCACCGGGTCACCAGGGTGGCCGAGGCATCCCGTCCCCGACACGCAGCGATCTTTGCCTACACCGAACAAGCCGATGTCATCGGCCGGGTCGAACGAACTCGGCAGCTGTTCGGCCGGGTGCTCCCCGAGCACGAGGCGGCCGAGATTGCCCGGGTACGGGGCGACGCGCTCCTGGACTAGGCGGGATGGGGACTGGGCGCGGTCAGTCGCCGGTGTAGGCGTTGAGGCAGAACAGGCCGCCGCCCGGGTCGCGGAAGATCTGGGTGTCACCCCAATGGGCCGACCGGGGTGGGCCGACCCTCGTCGCACCGAGTTCGAGCAAACGGTCCGACTCGGATTCGAACTCGCTTCGAAGGCAGACGAGATCGAGGTGGATGTTGGACGGCGTCGCGGCCCCGTCGGCGATCTCGATCACCGGGCGATCGTCGAGCGAGAGCGTCCGACCGGTCCCGCTCAGGCCGGCTGCCCTTCGGAAGAACTCAGCGACGCGGTCGGGCGCATGGGTTCGAAGTGTGACGCAACCGTCGAGCACGGCGGACAGTCCGCCCTCACGGGCCTCGACCTCTCGGGGGTCGCTGCGCTGCAGACCGAAGCGGCGAGTGTCGACCGTCGAGGTGACAACGAGCCAGCGGCCGTTGTCTTCGTCGAGTTCGATCTCGAAGTCGCCACGCTTCACGAGCTCGGCCGCGCTCGAACGAGGGTTCATCACGTCGACGGTGATCAGGTCGAAGCGGGCGGGCACGGTGCCGAACGCGCTCAGCTCCACAACGTCACGTGGACGCGTGGCTTGAAGTGGGCGATGTTCGCCCCGGAACCACTGAGCATCGCCTGGATGGCGCGCGGCGTCGTGGCGAAGCGAACGAGCTCGGCTGCTGCAGGGCTGATGTCGCGAGGCTCGAGCGAGAGGATCGACCACAC
>CALLIQ010000041.1 GCA_938008925.1 uncultured Acidimicrobiales bacterium | reverse complement strand
GCCACGCTCGACCCCTCCCGCTTCCAGCATCACAAGGCTCTCGAGGCCAGCGGCCCATTCGACGACCAGCGGCGAGCCGCCTCGGCACGTGAGGGCTGGCAGCATCACCACACTCGAGTCGTCGATGGCGCGTGCATCTTCTTGAACCGGACCGACTTCGATGGCCCCCCGGGATGTGCCCTGCACATCGCTGCGCTCGATGCGGACGAGTCGCCGACGGAATGGAAACCGTCGGTCTGTTGGCAGCTGCCCATCAAGATCGAGCGACCCTCGGCTGGCTCATCTGGCACTCCGTCGCCCAACCCGGCCAGGTCGCCGAACCCTGCCACGCCGGTCGTGCTTCGGCGGTGGACTCGTAGCGACTTCGGGCCCGGAGGTGCGGATATGGCATGGATGTGTTCGGAAGATCTCGAGCCGGCGTCGGCCTACGTCGGCGCCCAGCCAGTCATCGAGAGCCTTCGTCACGAGCTCGACGAGCTGCTCGGCGAGCGACTGGTCGCAGCGATCGAGACGGCGATCGCTCACGACCGGTCCGACGAGCAGGAGCCGGGCCGATGACGCGCCTCGCGCTCGTCTTGGTCGCCTGCCTGCTCGCTGCCGCCTGCACGGGCACCGGTGGCGTCGAGACCTCGGACGAACCGGAGCCGTTGGATTCTTCGGAGTCGGCGGTCGCACCGACGACCGGTTCGCCGACCACCCAGCCTCCGACGACCCAGCCTCCGACGACTCAGCCACCAACGACTCAACCGCCGACCACACAGCCTCCCACTACGATCGACCCGCTCGTCGTCCGGGTCGACTCGATGACGGTCGAAGCCAAGGTCGGCCAGCTTTTGATGCCGCTGCTCAACGGCGTGGCTCCCGGCACGGCCGATGACCCCAACTCGCCGGCCGGGATCGTGGCCACCTACGAGCTCGGCGGCGTCATCTACCTGGGCACCAACGTCGGCGGCGCCCAACAGCTGACCGATCTCTCAGCTGGCCTCCAGACCGCGGCGCCGGACGGTCTTGGTCTCCTCATCTCCATCGACCAAGAAGGCGGCCGGGTGGCGCGAGTGACCGACGGTGTCACCACGCTGCCGAGCGCCCGGACGCAAGCCACGCTCGGGGCCGGCGGCGTCGAGGACATCAGCTTCACCTCGGGCACCGAGCTCTCCGCTCAGGGCATCAACATGGTCTTGGCGCCCGTCGCCGATCTGGCATCGGGCAACGCGGGGGTGATCGGCGATCGCTCGTTCTCAGGCGAGCCCGCCGTCGCAGCCGAGATGGTGGTCGCCGCAGTGACCGGGCTGCAGAACAGTGGCGTGGCTGCCGTCGTGAAGCACTGGCCCGGCCACGGCGCCACCACCGTCGATTCGCACCTCTCGCTCCCGACGGTCGACGTCGGCCTCGAGGAATGGCAGGTGCGAGAGGCCGTGCCGTTCGTCGCCGCCCTCGATGCGAACGTGGCCGCCGTGATGGTCGGCCACCTGTCGTTCCCCCAGCTGGACGACTCGGGCGTGCCCGCAACGGTGTCACCCGTGCTCATCCAAGGGCTGTTGCGAGACGACCTCGGATTCGACGGCGTCGTGATGACCGATGCGCTCGACATGGGAGCGGTCAGCGGGTTCACCCAGGGGGATCTCGCCGTCGGCGTGATCCTGGCCGGCGGCGACATCTTGCTCGCTCCGAGCGACCTGGTCGCGGCTCGCCAAGGCGTCCTCGACGCCGTCGCCGATGGTCGGATCTCGATGGAGCGCCTCGATCAGTCGGTCCTCCGAGTCCTTCGCCTCAAACAGGAACTCGGCCTGATCTCCTGACGCCCGCACCGTCCACCCGAGGATCTAGCGTGGCGTCCATGAACCGAGTCGCAGCGACACCGACCACACAGATCGACGACGGTGTGGTGCGCGTCACCCGCTGGGACTTCCCACCCGGGAGTGAGACCGGTCCGCACCGCCACGAGTTCGACTACGTCGTCGTGCCGATCACCGCCGGCACGCTGACGATCGAGTTCGAGGCAGCGGAGACGGTCGAGGCCCCGCTGGAGATCGGTGGCTCCTACAACCGCTCTGCGGGCGTGGAACACAACGTCGTCAACCTCGGGGCCGACCCCGTGGCCTTCGTCGAAATCGAGCTACTCGAGCACCCAGCAACTGATCCGCAGTAGATCGAGCCGGAAACGCATTCGTTCAGAAGCCGAAGAAGGTGAGGGTGCTCGGCCGGGGAACGTCGCCGAGGGCCAAGCGGACGCCCCACAGCCCGAAGGCAAAGACCAGGTTGGCGATCAATAGCCAGCGGCGCTGGGCGGAACTCAGCAGCGGTGCTCGGGCTCCGGGTTCGGCTCCAAGATCGTCGGCCTGGCGGGCGGAGCGGAGCGCGGCCAGCGCACCGAGCACGATCACTTGGGCGGCGAGCAGCACGACGTAGGGGTGGCGGACCCAGGCGCCGACGATGTCGCCGCGGAGCAGTCGCCCGAACGAGCGCGTCGCCCCGCACAACGGGCAATACCCGGCGGTGCAGCGGCGGAACGGACACAGGACCGTGCCCTCGTCGTCCGACGCTGCGACACCCAGGGCGACCACACCGATCGCGGCGGCTGCTCGGATCTGAAACTCTCGATCGTGACGCAGCCGATCGACCGTGCCAGGCGCATGCCCAGCATTGGTGATGAGGAGCGGATCGGACATCGGCGAGATCGTAGCTCGAACCTCGAGTGCAGCTCGGGTCGCCTTTGGGGTCGAGAGAGTGGGACCCTTTGCCGATGCTCTGGTCCTTCGACACGATTGCCATGATTCATCTCGCGGCGACCGGGTTCATGGTCGGATTGATCTGGACCATCCACGTGGTCCACTACCCGCTGTTCTCGCTCGTGAACGAGCCATACCAGCCCTTCCAAGAAGCGCACATGAGCCGGATCACGAAGCTGCTCGTTGCGCCGTGGGGGATCGAGACGTTGAGTGCCGCTGCGCTCGTGATGACGGCGAGCACGGGGACCGATCGAGCGCTGGCTCTCGTCGGGCTCGGCCTGCTCGTGGCCGTGGTCATCGTGACCGGGCTGGGTGCCGCCCCCATTCACGGGAAGCTGGTCGATGCCTACGACGAGACGCTCCACCGGCGGCTCATGCGCGTCGATCTCGTGCGGGCCCTCGTGTGGAGCGCCCGACTCATTCCGGCCGGGTGGTTGGTCCTGTCGAACTGACCCGCGACGCGAACGCCAGCAGCGCCTCGGTCACCTCCGCCGGTCGTTGAGCGTGCACGTCGTGGTGGGCCGGGCGGAACCACAGCGATTCACCGCCCGCCATGTCGGCCGCCGCGTTCATCCGCTCCGTTCGAGCGAGCTGGGTCGCATCGAGCGGTTCCTCGGGTCCCGCCCCGATGAGGAGAAGCGGTGGCTCGAGCGTGGGGAACCGCTCGAACGGGTCGTGCTCCCACAAGCCTCGCAGCACTGCGAGGTGACGCTCGAACGTGAGCCACGGAGCGATCGTCGCGTCGTCGCGGATCTCGAAGTTGGCGAGCGTGCCGGCGCGCCCTTCCTCCGGCCAGTCGGCCGCCATGCCGGCGAGCCATGACTCGATCTCGGCGACGGAACGGCCGAGTAGAGGGGGAGGAGCGAGTGCTTCGGCGCAGTCTTCCCAATCCGGCCATTGGTCGGCGAGTCGGATCGAGCCGCCGTCGACCCCGACGACCGACGCGATGCGAGACGGATGCCGGTGCGCCAGCTCGACGACGACGTTGCCGCCCCATGACTGCCCGGCGACGTTGGCGCGGTCCCACCCGAGCTCATCGAGCAGGAGCGGAAGGTCGTCGGCGACGGTTGGCGTGTCGTAGCCGTCGTCGGGCTTGGAGGAACGACCGTGACCGCGCTGATCGACGGCAACGGCCCGATGACCAGCCGCCGCCAGGCGGGCGCCCACGCCGTCCCACAGCCGAGCGTTCGACGCGAGTCCGTGGACGAGGAGCCAGGGGGCCTGGTCGCCGGTCGCTCCGCCGCCTGACCCGTCCGGCTCCCATCGGATGACGCGGAGATCGACGCCGCTCGGGAGCGAGACCCGCTCGATCGGCTCGGCCCCGCTCGGCTCACGGTCGGACGGACTCATGCCGTCGCCTCGGCTGCGAGGCGCTCGAGCAGTGTCAGCATGGCGATCGCGTCGCCCGGAGGTCGGGGCCACGCGGTGTCGCCGCGTACCGATCCAGCCATCGCTTCGACCATTGCCCGATACGGGTTCTCCACCGTCGGATCGCCGGTGTGCGGTTGTGGCGAAACGTCGAAGCGTTCCCCGTTCGCGACCTCGACGGCGAGCGACTGATTCTCCGGCCGCTCGAAGCTGACCTCGAAGCTCGCCCGTCGCCCGTCACTCCACTCGAGCGTGCCCTCGGTGGTGAGGTCGATGCCCCGGTCACTCATGTGTCGGGTCGCGTCGATTCGCTCGGGCGCTGCGCCCCAGAGATGGACCGCAGGGCCGAGTGCATAGATGCCGACGTCGAGCAGTGCCCCGCCGCCCTGCGCCGGGTCCCAGCGGTAGTTGGCCTCGTTGCCCGGCCCGATCGTGAAGGTGAACGCGGTGTCGATCGAGCGGACATCGCCGAGGTCACCCGACGCGGCCCGACCCATCAGAGCGGACCAGCGATCGCCGAACGGTGTCATCCACGCCTCGGCCAAGATCACGCCCGCATCGGCACACGCCGACGCCATGGCTTCGGCCTCAGCCGGCGTTGGTGCGAGCGGCTTCTCGCACAGCACGTGCTTTCCTGCCGCGGCCGCCGCCTCGGTCCACTCGCGGTGTTGATCGTTCGGCAGCGGGATGTAGACGACGTCGACATCGGGGTGGTCGATCACGGCTTGGTAAGAGTCGACCTCGGCGTGTGCCCAGGTGTCGGCAACCGGGCCAGACCGGGCGGCGATGGCGGCGAGGTGCGCACCGTCGGCCGCGTCGATGGCGGGGATGACCGCGGCGGTGCCGATGAACGAGCGGCCGCCGATGACGCCGAAGCCCGTGCTGGCGTCGAGCTCGCTCATGTCGGCCGGCTCACGACTCGAGGCTGATGAGCGAGCCGCCTTCGGCACCCGAGCGATGCGCCGCCTCGAGGACCCGAACGACGTCGCGGGTCTCGTGCGGGTCGACGGCGAGCGGCTCGCCGAGCACCAGGTGATCGACCATGTTGACGTGGAAGCCCCAGCCGGGATGGGGTGCGGGTGGCACGGTGCTGGTGACGACGCCGTGTTCGGGCACGTTGACGGCCATGGACAGGGTCACCGGAGCCTCCGCATGGTGGCGGACGGTCTCCATGTGGCCGCGGCCTGCGACGAGATCGTGCTCGACCATCGGCGCGTAGTGACCTTCGATCGTGCCCTTCGTGCCCTGCACGTAGAACTTCGGTCGACGGATGGCAGCGACGTCGCTCTGGCGGAACGTCGCCTCTCGGCCGTCGTCCCACTGCATCCAGAGGGCGAGCTGGTCGACGTTGGTCGAGTCGAGCCAGACCCGGGTGTGGGTCGGGCACAACACCTTCGACGGTGCGCTCCCGAACAACTGGAGAATCCAGTCGACGTGGTGGCTGCCCCAGTCGTAGACGGCGCCACCGGAGATCGAGTCTTCGGAGTGCCACGCCCGGCAGGGATGTTCGAATCCGCCGACGAAGGTCTCGATCAGGAACGGATCGCCAATCGAGCCTCGCTCGAGGGTGCGACGCAGTGCGAGGAAGTCGCGGTCCCATCGGCGGCTCTGGTGAACCGTGATCATCCGGTCGTTCGCCGAGGCGACGGCGAGGAGCTCGTCGGCCTGGGCGGTCGTGATGCACATCGGCTTCTCGACGACGACGTGCTTGCCGGCTCGAAGGAACTCCAGCGCGAGATCGGCGTGATGGATCGGCGGCGTTGCGATGATGGCGATGTCGACGTCGTCGTCGTTCGCCGCCGCGGAGGCTTCGCCGTAGCAGGCTAGGTCGGGGAAGTCGGCTGTCGCAGCGACGAGGCGATCGGGCGACGTGTCGACCGCGGCGCTGAGCTTGAGCCCATCGGTTTCGGTGCAGGCGAGACCATGGCTGTAGCCCATGCCGCCGTAGGGGCCGTAGCCGACGACGGCGACACCGAGATCTCGGGTCACCGTCGGTGCCATGTCGCGGCCGAGCCGGTCGACGAAACGGCCGATCGTGTGGTGGCGCGAGACAGCGCCGAGGTCGGTGATGCCCGATGCGATGATGCGACCGGCGCCCATCTGTCGCACCGTGATCGTCGGTGAGTGCTCGTAGGCGACGCTCGTCGTGGCGGCGACCACGGCGCCGCTGCCCTCGGTGCCCGGGAGCGGGCGAAGGAGCCGCAGGCCGGACGAGATGGGAACTTCGCCGTCGAGGCGAACCCGCTCGGGCCGTTCGGCCAAGGTGATGAACCACTCGGTGTCTGCAAGGTCGGCGGTGACCTCGACGCCGGCGAAGCCTGCGCCGACCTCGTCGCCTGGCTCGGGAACGATGATCACCGTTCCACCGGCTTCCACGAAGCCGCACAGCTCATCGCGCGCCGCGGGGGTGAGCACACCCTCGACGGTGCGAATGGCCGAGATCGCGTTCGCGTCGCTCGGCTCGGCCGATGCGGTGGGCTGGTTTGTGGTCAACGCCATGGTGACAGAGGGTATTGGAGTCCGATGGAGCAGGTCTTCGGCTCCCCTGGGGACACTTGCACGGGTGTGGCTTTATGGCCCCCTTACGGGCGATTCCGTAGAGTCTGACCATGTTGCCCACCACTGACTCGTCACTCACGCTCGGTCGCCTGCTCGGCGTTCCCGTTCGGGTGAGTCCGGGGGCCTTCTTGATCGCTGGTCTCATCGCCATGCAGTTGGCCGCTCGATTCGCCACCGAAACCTCCGAGGCCGTCGCCTGGATCGTTGCGGGCACGACGGCGCTCGGCTTCCTCGCCTCCATTCTCGTTCACGAGCTCGGTCACGCAATCGCCGCCCGGCGCTCCGGCGTCGCCGTCAGCGAGATTCGCCTCTGGTTCTTTGGGGGTGCGGCAGCGCTCGAGCGTCAGGCTCCGACGCCGGGGTCGGAGATTCTCATCGCCGCAGCTGGCCCCGCCGCCAGCGCTGGCATTGGCGTCGCCGCTCTCGGCGCAGCGCTGCTCGCTCCGGTTCCGACCGTGGTGGGTTCGGCTCTGGTGTGGCTCGGCGTCATCAACTTGATCCTCGCCGTGTTCAACATGTTGCCCGGCCTTCCGCTCGACGGTGGTCGTGTGCTCACCGGCTGGCTCTGGCGGCGCAGGGGTGATCGCCTCTCGGCCGTTCGCACCACCGCAACCGTCGGCCGGTTCGTCGGTCGGGTCGGCTTCGGCCTGGCTCTCGTCCAGATCGTCATGCTCGGCTCGCTCGCCGGAATCATGACCGCCTTCGTCGCCATGATTCTCGTCCGTGGTGCGGCCACCGAGCTCGCTCACGAAGAGCTCCTGGCCTCGCTCGCCGACCGCACCGTCGGCGACGTCGCCGCCGTTCGCCCGGCCACGGTGAACCAGGATCTCAACACCGCAGCGGCTCGAGCCATGTTCCCCTCGCCAGAGCTGTTCGTTCCCGAAGCCCGGTACGGCATCGTCGTCGACGAGTCCGACGTGGCTCGGGGTCTCGTCGACCTCATGCGACTCGACGCAGCGGCGGAGCGGGACGGATCGGAGCCGGTGATGGCCCACGCTCGCCCGCTCGGACAAAACGATGTGGCCTACCGCTCCGAGACGCTCGCTTCGGTCCTGCGTCGTGGTGTGAACGCCCCATTCGTCGTGATCGACGAGCACTGGCGAGCGATCGGGATCGTGTCGCCAAAGGCGGTGCTGTCGGCGAGCGCATCGGGCCCTCATGCGGGACCGCAAAGCCAGGGGTTCTACAGTCAGGCTTCGTGACCGAGGCGCCGTTCCAGTTCGATCGAGAGACCGCCGTCGAGGCACTCGGTGATGGCCGATGGTCGACGCAGGTGGTGTCCGATTGGAACATCGGCGACAACCCGAACGGCGGCTACCTCGTCGGATCGGCGGTCCGGGCGGCGATCGAGGCGACCGGCCAACCGGACCCGCTGACGGTCACGACCCACTATCTGCGTCCCGGCCTCGGGGGCAGCGACGGTGAGCTCGATCTCGACATCGTTCGTCGAGGGCGACGGTTCACCAACGTCGATGCGAGGCTGACCCAAGACGGCAAGGCTCGCTATCACCTGGTGGCAGCGATGGGCGATCTCGGCAACGGGACCCTCTCCGATGAGCCGGTCGAGCATTCCTTGACGCAGGCACCGGTCGACATCCCGCCTCCCGACGAGTGCCGCTCGCGATCGAATCTCGAGCAGGGCGTCGACCTCCCGATCATGACTCGCCTCGACGTGCGGATCGATCCTCAGTGGGCTGACGCCGGCACCGCCGACCGAGCCGAGGTGTCCGGGTGGATCCGCTTCGCCGACGGCCGCCCGGTCGATGCCGCCTCGCTGGTCTTGTTCGGCGACGCGTTCCCGCCGTCGTTGTTCAGCCTGCTCGGCAAGGTCGGCTGGGTCCCGACGCTCGAGCTGACGGTGCACGTTCGCCGCCGGCCGGTCCCCGGTTGGATCCAGGCTCGATTCACGACGACCGACCTCCATGACGGGCTCTTGGTCGAGGACGGCCAACTGTGGGACGAAGATGGTCACCTGGTGGCGCGCACCCGTCAGCTCGCCCTCCTCCTCTGAGTCGGGTGCGATCTCCGGGAACCATCGGACGGCGAGGACCGTCTACATCCACATGAGGACGCTCACCGACCTGCGGTTCTTGGCCGCCCTCGCCCTGCTCGTGGTCAACGACCACGTGCTCAAGGGGGCGTTCGAGGGGGAATGGCCCGGGCTCCTGACCGGCAAGCTCAGCGACGTCGTCGGCCCGATCGTCGCCGCCGTCCTGCTCGCTTCTTCGATCCGACTCGTCGGCGGTTCCGTCGGCAGTTCCTCGTCGCCGATCGCACGGCGAGGGATCATGAGCGCACCGCGAGGGATCATGAGCGCGCTGATCCCACTGAACGCACTGAGCGATCGGGCGGTCGGCATCTCGATCGTGGTCGTCGCAGCGCTGATGACGGCGATCAACACGTCGGCTGCCGCTGCCGGTGCCGTGGGTTCGGCACTGGCGATCACGGGATGGACGCAGTCGATGGTCGTCGATCCGACCGACTTGTTCGGCCTGGTCGGCTTGGCTCTCGTGCCCAGGATCGTGACCGACCCGAAGCCGTTGACCGAGTCGCCGGTTGCCAAGACCCTGGCGCTGGGCGCCGGCGCGGCTGCTTGCATGGCCAGCAGCGCCATCCCGAACCCCGCCTACGACTCCGTCGCGACCGATGGTGGTGACGTCGTTGTCGTCGTCGATTCCGGTGACGACCAGGTCGGTCATCTTCGCAGCATCGACGGCGGGTCGTCGTGGGAATACGTGTCGAACCCGACCGCTCTGACGCTTCCCGGCCCGCTTCAGTTCGCAACGATGCAGTGTCTGACCCGTGATCCGTCGGTGTGTGTTCGCACCGCCGACGGCTTGACGATCGAGGAGTCGAACGACGCTGGCTCATCGTGGCGCGAGGTCTATTCGGTCCAGATGGGCGGGCATCTGGCGCCGTTCACGAATGCCGAGTTCGCCGAGGTGTGGCAAGAAGCGAGCGCTGTCGCCGAGTTGGCGGACGGTTCGGTCGTCGTCGTCATGGGGCAGCTCGAACCCGCCGTGCGTTCGCCCGATGGGGCCTGGAGCCCCGACGCCGGTCGCTACCGGACCCCAGGGGTCGGGGCGATGATC
>CALLIQ010000040.1 GCA_938008925.1 uncultured Acidimicrobiales bacterium | reverse complement strand
GTCGACAAGAGGTCGAGCACGAGCGGTGTCGCCACGTTGTATGGGAGGTTGGCGACGACCTTCCACTCGGCGTCGCCGAGTCGAGCGTCCCAGTCGAGGGTCTGGGCGTCGGCGTTGACGATGGTGACGTCGCGCTCGCCGACCACTTCGGTGAGCGGGTCGATGAGATAGCGGTCGATCTCGACGGCCAGCACCGACGCACCAGCGTCGGTGAGCCCGAGTGTGAGCGAACCGAGCCCGGGCCCGATCTCGACGACACGATCACCCGTGCCGACACCGGCGAGGCGCACGATCTTGTCGATCATCGCGCCGTCGCACAGGAAGTTCTGGCCGAGAGCGCGAGACGGCTCGAGGCCATGGCGATCGAGGAGCTCGTTGACGTTGGTTCGACTCAGCCGTTCGGCCACGCCGGCCAGTCTCTCACCTGAGCACGGGATCCCACCCGAGCACGGGATCTCACCGAAGTCGGGGCCTCACGGCAGGTGACGACCGCAGACCGGCCACGGCTGACTGCCGCGCTGGGTCCACAACACCAGAGCCATGGCGTCCTGATCCGCCGGATCGGCTGCGCTCGGGGCAACGCCGACGAGATCATCGCGACCGGCGGAGCGGGCGACGCCGTTCCACGTGCTCTGCGCGAACTGGTAGGCCCCGTGATAGAGGCCGTTCGACGAGATCACGGTGTAACGACCACCGGATTCGCAGCTGCGCAGTGCGGCCCATTGGTCGAGAGTCGGGGTGCCGCCGTCGGTTGGAACGCTGGTGGAGGGCGTGGGTGGCGGCGCGGGCTCGGTTGTCGGCGCAGCGGTCGTCGGAGCGGCGGTGGTCGGCGCTGCCGTGGTCGGAGGAGCCGTGGTCGGAGCGGCGGTCGTTGGCGCCGCCGTGGTCGGCGCAGCGGTCGTCGGGACCACGATCGTGGGTGCTGGGGCCGCTGTGGTGGGCGCTGCGACCTGTGCACCTGCGGTGGCGGATGCCGCCGCGATCGTGCTCGGCGGAGCGGGAAGATCAGCTTGGGGCACCGACGCCGTGTCGGCGGCCGAGGCTGTCGCCGCAGTATCGGCCGATCCGGCGACGGCCGCTGCCTCGGCGGTCGCTTCCGCAGCGGTGGTCTCGGGCATCTCGTCGCGGGCTCCGGCCTCGAAGAGGGCCGCTCCGTCGACGTCGTCGAGCAGTGAACTGGCGGACGACTCGGTGTCGTCGAGCGATGTTGCCGTCTGGGAGGTCGACTCAGCCGATGCAGGCAGCTCAGCTGCGATCTCCCCGGACCCGTCCGACTGCCCAACGGAGATGACGAGGACAGCGATCAGCGTCGAAACGGCGAGGGCGGCAAGACCACCACGACTCACGCTCGACGCGGGGGCGTGACTCGTCGTCCCACTACGCACGTCGGCGCACGGTAGAACCGCTGTCATCAAACCGCAACATCGTCGCGTGAGCGCTTCGTCACGCTCCGTAGAGGGTTTTTCCGTTTTCCCAGCTCAGCGTGGCCATGTCCGCCAGCGAGATTTCTTTCAAATCCGCACAAGTTCGGCCCACGGTGCTCACCAGTGCTGGGCGATTGGTCTGACCGCGATAGGGAATCGGTGCCAGATAGGGGGAATCGGTTTCGACCAGGAGCCGGTCGAGCGGTGTCAGCCGAACGGCTTCGCGGAGGTCCTCGGCGTTCTTGAAGGTCACGATGCCGCTGAAGGACAGGTACGCACCCCTGGCCAGCGCCTCCTCCGCTTCGACGGGTCCACCCGTGAAGCAGTGGAACACCGTCCTCGGCGGCACGCCGGCGCGGTCGAGGATCTCGAAGGTCTCGTCCCATGCCGACCGGCTATGGATGACCAGCGCGAGATCGAGCTCGTGCGCCAACTCGACCTGGCGTTCGAAGACCACGCGCTGCTCGACGCGAGGCGAGTGCTCGTAGTGGTAGTCGAGGCCGCACTCCCCCACCGCGACCACCGCTCCGTCGGCTTCGAGCATCGAGCGAAGTCGGTCCATGCCGGCCTCGCCGAGCTCGAGGAACGGCTCCGCCTCGTGGGGGTGGATGCCCGCCGTCGCCCAGACGTTGTCGAACTGGGCCGCGATGCCGATGGCTCGCTCGCTGTCGTCGAGGTCGCAGCCGACCGTCAGCAGGTAGTCGATCCCTCCGGCGTTCGCTTCGGCCACGACCTGGGCCGGCTCACGCTTCAGGCTCGTCAGGTGACAGTGGTTGTCGAACCAACCGGACCCGAGATCAGTCGCGTCTGTGGCCCCGGTGTCGCTCTGGGCCGCCTCGCCGTTCACGATTCGGCGTCCGCCTCGAGCGCTTCGAGGTCGATCTTGGTGAACAGTGGCTTCGGCTTGTCGATGGCCGTGCCGACGACGAGCGGCTGACGCGTCCATCCCGAGGTCTCTCCAAGCACCTCGTCGAGCGCCGCGCATGTGAAGGGCAAGAACGGGGCGAACAAGACCCGAACGCCGTTGATGGCGCTCAGGGCGGTGTGAAGCATCATCCGGCCCTGCTCGAGGTCTTGCTTGACGACCTTCCACGGCTCGGTGGCGTTGAGGTAGGCGTTGACCGACTGGGCTGCGGTCATCGCTGTGCGGAGCGCGGCACGCAGCTCGGCGGCCTGGAAGTGGGTGGCGGCTTCATCGAATGCCGCATCGATCGACGCCAACAGCTCGGTCTCAGAGCTGCCGAGGGGGCCAGGTTCGAGCACCTGGCCGTCGCAGTTCTTGTGGGTCATCGAGAGCACACGGTTGACGAGATTGCCCCAGGTGGCCACGAGCTCTTCATTGACTCGTCGTGCGATCTCTTCGACGGAGATCTCGGTGTCGGACTGCTCCGGGAACGCAGCGGCGAGAGCAAACCGGATGGCGTCGGGTTCGAACAGGTCGAGGCCCTCTTGAATCGTCAGGCCGATGCCGCGTGACGCGGACGCCTTGCCGCCCTTGAACGTGACGTATTGGTTGGCGGGGACGTTGGTCGGCAGGTTCAGTTCACCACTGCCCATGAGCTGGGCTGGCCAGAAGAGGCAGTGGAACGGAATGTTGTCCTTGCCGACGAAGTAGTAGCTCTCGGCCTCGTCGTTCTCCCACCAGCGCTTCCATGCGTCGGGATCGCCGGTGGTCTGGGCCCACTCCTGCGAAGCGGAGAGGTAGCCGATCACCGCGTCGTACCAGACGTAGATCCGCTTGCCGGGGCCGAGATCGTCGACGGGCAGCTCGATGCCCCACTCGATGTCTCGGGTGATGGCTCGGTCGTGCAAGCCCTCTTCGACAAAACCCTTGGCGAAGTTGAGGACGTGGGGTCGCCACCCCTCGCGGGAGTCGAGCCAGGTCCCGATGGCCTCGTTGAAGTCGGAGTAGCGGAAATAGAAGTGCTCGGTCTCGCGCAGCTCGGGCGTTGCGCCGCTCAGCTTCGACCGGGGGTCGATGAGGTCGGTGGCGTCGTGGGTACGGCCACAGTTGTCGCACTGGTCACCGCGAGCCTCGGTGTAGGAGCAGTTCGGGCAGGTTCCCTCGACGTAGCGGTCCGGCAGGAACCGCTCGGCCTCGGGATCGAAGAACTGCTCGGAGACCCGCCGATCGATGTGGCCGTTGTCGAGCTGCGCCAGGAACATCTCCTGGGTAACCCGTGCGTGGTTCTCGGTCCCGGTGGTGGTGTAGAGATCCCACGAGATGCCGAGCTCGTCCCATTGGCGAACGAACTCGTTGTGGTAGCGATCGACGATGTCGTTTGGCGTCACACCCTCGTCGTCGGCGCGCACCGTGATCGGCGTGCCGTGCACGTCGCTGCCGCTGACCATGAGCACGTCGTTGCCAGCGAGACGCTGGTACCGGGCGAAAACGTCGGCGGGAAGGTAGGCGCCGGCCAGGTGGCCGAGGTGACGCGAGCCGGACGCATAGGGCCAGGCGACGGCGACGAGAATCGGGGTGCTCATGGCGCCCGAGGCTACCGACCAACCCGCCGCACGGTCACACGACTTGACGGAGACGGTTCGGGTCGTCGAGTTCGAGTGATTCGGCTTCGAGGGCGTCGTCGGCGATGCGACCGTCGCGCACGGTTTCGAGCGTGCTGAGCTTCTTCTCGAACTGGCGGCTTCGTGGGCCCTTCAGGTCGTCGACCGCACGCTGGGCCGACACGAGACCGCGCTCGACCTTCTCGACGGTGCCCCCGAACTTCTCCCACTCGTCGCGCAGGCCCCCGATGCCGGCCAGGATCTCGTCGCTGCGGCGCTCGACGAGGAAGTTGTCGACCGCCTGCCGGATGACGGCGAGCACGGCGAACAAGCTCGTCGGTGAACACAGCACGACCTTGGTGCTCAACGCCATGTCGATGAGCTGCGGGTCGTGCTCGTGGAGGAAGCCGTAGACGCTCTCGTTGGGGATGAACAACAGGAGGTAGTCGACGGTGGTGGACGGGTCGATGTAGCTGCGGTCGGTGAGCTCCTTGATGCGCAGACGGACGTCGCGACGGAACGCCTTGACGAACGCCTCGGAGTCTTGACTCGTCTCGGCCTCCAACCAACGGAGGTAGTTGTCGATCGGGAACTTCACGTCCATGTGCACGACGTGTTCCTGGGGAAGCAAGAAGGTGTAGTCGGGCACGCTGCCACCGGCGAGCTTGGTCTGCTTTCGGTAGTTGACGCCCTCGACGAAGCCGGAGAGTCGCAACACATCCTCCGCCATGCGCTCACCCCACTGGCCACGGGCCTTCGGGGACGCGAGCGCATCGCGCAGCGATCGGGTGGTGTCGGCCAACGAATTGGTGACCGCCATGGCCTGCTCGATGCCCGTGGACAGACGGCCGTTCTGTTCGGCCCGCTCCTGTTGCAGCGTGGTCACGAGATCGCCGACCCGGCGCAGCTCGTTCTGAAGCGTCTCGACCTGGCTCGACACGGCGGTGTGCTCCCGGTCGATCACGTCCTTTCCGGCCGCGAGCTGATCGCCGAGCTTCGACGATGCGACAGACAACAGCGTGTCGACGCTCTGTTGCATCGACTCGCTCCGCTCCTGGCGCATGGCGGAGATCGCAGCGTTGACCAGCGCATCTCGTTCGGCGGTGCGCTCGGCCGCCAGATCAGCGGCCAACGAGGCCGCGACGTCCTCCGCCACAGCGCCGGCGACTGCGCTGTGAGCGGCGCCCGTCGGCTGACGACGACGAGCCACGATGAGACCGGCGAAGATGCCGGCCAGCATGGCGATGAGGATGGCTCCGGCGAGCGCGATGAGTGCGGTGAGGGGCATGCGGGAAACCATAAAGAGGGGGTGTGACACTGAAGGGTGATGGGACACTCACCGACCGTGACCAATCCACCTCGAATCGAGTCGGAACGCCTGCTCCTACGGGGGTTCCAGGCTTCCGACTTCGAACCCATGGCGAATTTCTACGCCGATCCGATTTCGTCGTTCTACGGCGGACCATGCAACCGCGAGGAGGCGTGGCGGAAGTTCGCCATCTACCCCGGCCACTGGGCGCTGCGGGGCTATGGCCCGTGGGCCCTCGAGGAAAAGGAAACGGGTCAGTTCGTCGGTGTGAGCGGCATGTGGTTCCCCGACGGCTGGGAGGCTCCGGAGATCACCTGGGCCCTCGTTCCCGAACACCATGGCAAGGGCTACGCCACCGAGGCCGCCAGGCGGGCGCTGCGCTCGGCCTACGACGACTTCGGCTGGACGACGGCAATCAGCGTCATCGCGCGGGCAAATGAGCCATCAGCCCGGGTCGCCGAGCGTCTCGGCGCAACCTTCGAGTACGACATCGAGAACCGCTACGGCACCGCCGGCGTCTACCGCCATCTCGGACCGGACGAGCTCAGCGCGGGAGACGCCGCCTGAGCGCGTCGCACGAATCGACCGTCGATCAGGCAGCCTTGGCCGCTCGGGTGGCCGGCCGCCAACGCGAGGGGCGAGGAAAGGCAGCGAGGGCCCACACGGGTGGCCGGAACCGCTTCCACTTCCCCAGGTCCTGGGCGAGCCGATCGGCGACGACGAGCGCCACCGATGTGTTGAAACCGAGCCCGCAGTGACTGCCGTAGACCTCGACGTTCTGGCTGGTCGGGCTCTTCTGTTCGAGACATGTCCTCCAGTGGACGATCCCGTCGGTCCGGGTGTAGATCGACGTGGACGGCACGGGGAGCAGCTCGTCGTGGTCGACCATCGCCATGCGCTGCATGGCGTTTGGATCGTGCAGCGGCGCCACCGACTGCCACAACCGACGGGCAGCGCTCGGATCACCGGGCTCCATCCGGAACGGGCTGCCGAGCGTGATCACCTGACGAACGAGGTCGGGGTGCCGGCGGGCGAGGTCGCGAGCGTAGATGCCGCCGAGACTCCAACCGATCACGCTGACGGGTGCCCCGCCGGCCCGCTCGCTGATCGATCGAAGGCGCTGGTCGAGCCCCTTGACCACGAGCGGTGTCGGTCCCACGTTGTTGCCGAGTTTCCAGCCATAGGTGCGGTAGCCGAGCTGGCGGAGCAGGGCACGGAGCTGCACCGTCGAGGAGTCGGCCGCCGTGAATCCGGGGAGGACGAGGACCGGATGACCGTCGCCCTTCGGCAGAGCGCCGAGGAGGCGTCGGCTGAGCGACCACTGGACGTACTCGAATCCGGCGCGACTCTCGAGCGCCGTGTAGATCCGAGGTGGGGCGGAAAAAGTCACGGATTCAAACCTAGACCGATCAGCTCGTCGCAGCCTTTTTGGTCGCCCGCTTCCGAGCCGCCGGCGGCTTTGCGGCCTTCTTCGGCCCGCTCTTGGAGTTCGGCGCCTTCGGCTTGCTCTTCGACTTGGCTCGCTTCTTGGCTGCCGGCTTCTCGGCCGCGGTCTTCGCCGTCGCGCCGTCAACTGCGAGTTCGACGCCGAGGGCATCCGCCATCAGCTGGATCTCTTCGATGCAGTAGTCGGCGAGAACGGCAACGTCCGGCACGAGCGAGCGGCATGCGACGAGACCGAAGTCGAGCACGTCGACATAGCTCTGCACGGTGACGTTGAGGCCTTGGCCATCGACGATCGTCGAGATCGGGTAGTAGTGCTTGAGCATCGCCTGACCGGCGAGGTCGAGCGGCGAGCGGGGTCCGGGAACGTTCGAGATGACGAGGTTGGCCGGCGGGTTGGTCCGGTCGGCGAAGCGCACTCGGGTCGCGAGCCGGGCCGCCCGGGTGGCGAGGGCTGGCGGCGCGAGATCGCTCATCTGAGTGAGCGTGTCGGCCGGCATGAGATCGAACTGGCCCTTGGCGTCGACCATCGATTGATGCACCGAGGCGAGGCGTTCGACCGGTTCTTCGAGCGTCGTCGGCAGATCGGCGAAGATCGCCGAGACTCGGTTCGACCACTTCTCGGTCTCTTCGCCGGTGCGGATCGAGACCGGCACCATGGCGATGAGGTTGCGGTCGGGCAGGGCGTCGTGGTCGAGCAGGTAGCGGCGAAGCGCACCCGAGCACACGGCCATGACAACGTCGTTGACGGTGGCGCCGGTCGCCGTCTTCAGCTGCTTGATGTGTTCGAGTCGGGCACTGCGGTAGGCGAAGATGCGGTCGCCCGTGATCGTCGCGTTGAACGGTGTCCGCGGGCCGCCGAGCGACGGAAGCAGCGGCGGCTTGTCCTGATCGACAGGACGCTCGTCACCGAGGAAGCGGCGAACGACGGCGCCAGCCGGGCCGGGCAGGCCGCGTCGGATCTGGTTGGCGAGTTCGTCGAATCCACGGGTCTCGGTGAGTCGTCCGAGCTCGGACAGCGCCCGCACCTGGAGCCGGAGCGCCTTCGCCGGTGACCGGGCGAGCTCGACGGCCGTCTTGGCCAACAGGTCGGACTGCGAGGGCTCTTCCTCGGGCTCCCAATCGTCGGTGAGTTCTGGGTCGACCGGTGCCAGGATCGTGGCGAGCATTTCAGCGCCGGCGGCACCGTCGATGGTGGCGTGGTGCACCTTGGTGAAGATGCCGAAGTCGCCACCGGGGAGCCCTTCGATCACGTAGACCTCCCACAGCGGGCGGGAACGATCCATGGGCTTGGCGATCAAGCGGGCGATCAGGTCCTCGACGTACTCCTGGCCGCCGACCTCGGGGATGGCGACGTGGTTGATGTGCATGTCCAGGTCGAAGTCGGGATCGTTGATCCAGTACGGCCGATCGAGTCCGAACGGGACCTCGACCAGACGACGGCGAAACGGCTCGAGCTCGGGAAGCTTGGCCTCCACCTGCGCCCGGAACACCGCGTGCGGGTCGAAGTCGGGATCGTCGGGCCTGGCGTACACCGAGAGGCTGCTGACATGGCCATAGGCCGTGCCCGTCTCGATGTGCAGGAAGCTGGCGTCGAGTCCGGTGAGCTGTTTCATGATGTGACCTTTCGCCGTGAGCGGCGGCTTGGCTTCTTGTTTGGCGACTTGCTGGTGGAGGACTTCTTGCTGGTGGCGGACTTCTTGCTCGAAGACTTGGTCTTCGAGGATCTGGCGCCGGAAGACTCGCCGGCGAGCTGGTTTCGAAGGATCTTTCCAGACGCATTGCGGGGCAGTTCGTCGACGATGACGATCTCCCGTGGCACTTCATGGCGAGCCAGTTCGCCCCGGAGGCGAGCTCGGATTCCGTCACTGGTGAGCGACACCCCATCGGCAGGAACGACCACGGCTCGCACCCGCTGACCGAGATCGGGATCGGCAACACCGACGACGGCCGCGTCAGCGACGTCGTCGGCGGCGAGGATCGCCCGCTCGATGTTGACCGGGAAGATGTTCTCGCCGCCGGAGATGATCATGTCGTCGGCTCGCCCGACGACGGTGAGGAGTCCGTTCTCGTCGAGCCGGCCGAGGTCACCGGTGTCCATGAAGGAGTCGATGACTTCCTTCGTTCGACCGTCGGTGTAGCCGTCGAAGTGCATCGAGCTCTCGACGACGACACGTCCGACCTCGCCGACCTCGAGCACGCCCCCGTCTGCGGCGACGATGCGAACTTCGACGCCGCGCAGCGGGCGGCCGGTCACGGCGGGATCGGCAGCGAGCATCGCCGGATCGGCGACGGAGATCTGTCCGACCTCGGTCGAGCCGTAGAGGCTGTGGAGCGTCGGGCCCGCGGCGGCCATCCAACGGGTCGCGAGATCGCCGGGAAGCGCAGAGCCGCTCGACGCAACGATGCGGAGCGACGAGAGATCGGCCTCGCCGGTCTCATCGAGCATGCGATGCAGCATCACGGGCACGACGGCCAGGACGTCGGCACCGTTCGCCTCGACGTCGTCGAGCGTCAGCGCCGGATCGAACCGACGACGCAGCACGACCGTCCCGGCGAGCGATGCGGTGAGGAGGAGCTGGGACAGCCCCCAGGCGTGGAAGAGCGGCGCGGGCAACACCATGACGTCGCCGCGCGAATAGGGAATGGCTTCCAGCACGCCGAACACGGCAGACGCCGAGCCGGCGCTCGGGCGACGGGTGGTGCCCTTCGGGGCGCCGGTGGTTCCGGAGGTGAGAACGACCGGGTCGTCGCTGCGGAGCGGGTTCGGGAGACGGAGCAGGGGGCGCCAGCGCGAGAGCCCGGGGAACGACCACGACGAGTCGAGTTCCGGCGCACAGGAAACGACGATCACCGACGAGTCGACACCGCTCAGCTGGTCGAGCAGGTCGGTGTCGGCCACGACCGCACCGATCCCCTCGCGCTCCACCACGGTGAGCAGCTGCGCTGCCGGCAGCCCGGGATTCAGGTAGACGACGCGAGCGCCGAGCTTGGCCAGCGCCACGTTGGACTCGACGAAGCCGCGATGGTTGCGGCACAAGATGCCGACCGGGCGATCGGCGTCGACGCCGCGGTGAGCCAAGCCAGCGGCGACTCGGCTGCTTCGGAGCTCGAGTTGGAGGTACGTGATGCTGCCGTAGTCGTCGACGATCGCTCGCCGCATCGGGTTGGCGATGCTCGCAGCGGCGTAGGCCGCCGCGGTGGTCGGCCCCCACGTGATGGCCCCGATGCCGAGCGACATCGACGTGATCGGGTTGAGCGCCCCGAGTCGGAGCACCGTGTCGATCGGCGAGCGGTCGATCGGCGAGCGAGCGCTCATGCGTCGGCTCCGGCGAGGATCTGATCGAAGGCGTCGACCACGTTGCGGCGGAACCCGGCGGGATCGTCGATGGCAACCGGGTCGACGAGGATGCCGATGTCGATCGAGCCGTCGTAGGACAGCGCCGTGATGTTGGCCGCGGTTCCGGCGACCGGCCCGAGCGGAATCGTGGCTTCGACCCTACCGCCGGCGCAGTAGAGGGTGAACGGCGCTCCGCGGAGGTTCGACGTGGCAAAGTCGAGCTTGCCCGCCCGATCGCGGGCGGTCTTGGTG
>CALLIQ010000039.1 GCA_938008925.1 uncultured Acidimicrobiales bacterium | reverse complement strand
GGTCGGCTTCTACGGATCGACGAAGGCCTACTGGCCCGTCTTCGCCGAACACGGCCTTGAAGAGCTCGGCGAGCGTCTGCTGTATCTGTCTCGAAACGACGGCTGGGACGACATGGCCGCCGAGGTGTCCGACGACGTCGTTCGACTGTTCGCGGCGGTGGGGCGCCATGACGAACTCGTCGACGCGGTGACCGAACGCTTCGGTGGGTTGTCCGACTCCATCTCGGCGTCGACACCCGGACCGGGGTCGAAGCTCCCGCCCGATCTCATCCAGGAGCTCCAGACCATCCCGACACCGTTCGCCGGCTTCGACACGGCCCACCAGCCGAGCTGAGCCCGCTCCCCTAGCGACGCAGCGTTGGATCGTCCTGCGTCACGCGGCTTCGGACGGTGAACACGCTGTCGCCGGCGAGGACGCCGCCTCGGGCGAACAAGCGGCCGAACTGCCAGTTCGAGAGTCCGAGCTCGGGCCGGTTGAACGCGTACTGACCATCGACCCAACGGGTGAAGCCGTCGCCGACGAACGGCGCATCGATGCCCGCCCAGAAGGCGTCGTGCTCGGCAGCGTCTGTCGACACCAATGACGCCGTGAAGCGGGGCGACTGATCGTTGAAGGCTGCGACCGCTTCGTCGATCGAGTCGACCAGGACGAGCGTGATCTCCGGCGAGGCCTCCCATTCCCATTCGTGGCCGAGCTGATCGCCCTCGATCGCTTCGGCCATCGGCTCGTCGACATCGCCTTCGGCTCGCCCGATCGGGACGACCGACTCGAACCACGAGGCGTCGACATGATCGGCCGCGTCACCGACAACGTGCAGTTTCGGGTTCACGTCGAGACGATCGGCGGCCGCCTTCAGCCCGGCGAGTACATCGGGGACGAGCGCGGCTGCATGGGATCGGACGACGGCGCAGGTGTTGAGCGTGTTGCAGACCTTGCGGTCGAGCGAGGTGGTGACCACGTCGCGGAGCCGGTCGGGGTCGGCGGAACCCGACGCGACGATCCAGCCGCCGCCCGTTCCATGCAGGCTGACGGGCACGCCCGCCTGCCGAGCGACGGCACCGAGTTGAGCGACCGCCGGGCCGCTGCCTCGAGCGACGGCGAGCGCGAGACGCTGGTCGGAGAACATCGCCCAGCCGGCAGCGTGAGCCGGCGAATCGACGAGCGTCGCCGATCCCTCCGGGAGACCGGACGCTGCCAACGCGGGATCGAGCGCGTGCTCGACGATCGCACGGGCCGTGCCGAGGGCGTCGGAGCCGATGCGGAACACGACGGTGTTCCCGCTCCGCAGCACACCACACGCGTCGGCGAACACATTCGGGCGCCCTTCGAAGACGAAGCCGACGACGCCGAGTCCGGCTTTTCGCTGCTCGATCGACCAGCCGTCGTGGTCGACTCGTTCGAGTACGGCGTCACGGCTCGATGGGGTCGCGGCCCAGCCGCGCAGGCCGTCGATCATGTCGGCCCGCATCGAAGGAGACAGCACCAACCGGGTGGTCGACCGGCCACGCTCTTTCGCTGAGACGACGTCAGCCTCGTTCGCCTCCAGGATCGACGCGAACGTGTCGTCATCGGCCAGGCGATCGGCGAACGCGTGGAAGAAGGCCGAGATCGCGTCGTCGCCAACCGCCCCCAGACGGCCGAATGCCTCCGATGCGGTCGAAACCGCTCCGGAGGCAATGGCGTGATCGTTTGCTGGAACGTGGAGCAGATCCCCGGTGTCGTTGACGACGACGAGTCGGTCACCCTCCGAGAAGGCCGCCGCCAACTCGTCCGACACGTGCGTCAACTGGTTCCCGCCGAAAACGATCGGCTGTCCGGGTACGAGTCTGGTCAGTTCCTGCTTCGACTGGGCTTCGCTCACCCGCAGAGTATGTCCGCGAACCGAGCGTCGCGGATCAGTTGTATGCGGTCTCTGCGTGTTGGGTGGTGTCGAGACCAGCCTGCTCCTCTTCGAGGCTGACCCGGATCCCCATGGTGCCGTCGAGCAGCTTGGCGATGATGTAAGTCGCAACGAAGGCGAACACACCGACGAAGACGTTGGCGAAGATCTGCTCGAGCAGGAGTGCGGCGCCGTCGCCTTCGATGATGCCACCCTCCTCGATGCCGATGATGCCGCCGAGCGGGCTGGCGAAGAAGCCGATCAGCACACCGCCGACGAGACCGCCGACGAGGTGGACGCCAACGACGTCGAGTGCATCGTCGTAGCCGAACTTGAACTTCAGGCGGACGGCTCCGGCGCAGAGCGCACCGGCGAAGATGCCGACACCGAGAGCGCCGTTGACGCCCATGAACCCGGCACCGGGGGTGATGCCGACAAGGCCGGCGACGAGACCGGATGCTGCACCCAGCGAGGTGAAGTGTCCGTCGACGAGACGCTCGACGGCGAGCCACGAGAGCATGGCGGCAGCGCCGGCGATGAAGGTGTTGGCGAACGCCTGGATGGCGATCGTGTCGGCGGCGAACGCCGAGCCGGCGTTGAAGCCGAACCAGCCGAACCACAAGATGCCAGCACCGAGCATGGTGAACGGCAGGTTGTGCGGGAGCATCGGCTCCTTTGGCCAACCGGCCCGCTTGCCGAGCACGAGGGCGAGGGCCAAGGCGCTCGCACCGGCGGCGACGTGGACCACGGTGCCTCCGGCGAAGTCGAGGCTGCCGCGGGCGTTCAAGAAGCCGCTGGTTGCGCCGTCCTCGCCGTTGAAGCGGAACACCCATGCCCAGGCGGGGATGAACACGAACGTGAACCAGATCGGGACGAAGGCCAGCCACGCCGAGAACTTCATCCGGTCGGCCACCGCACCGGAGATCAGGGCGGGGGTGATGGAGGCGAACGTGAGGGCGAAGAAGACGTCTCGAAGGTCATCGCCAGCGACACCGCGGAGCAGAACCGCATCGAAGGTGCCGAGCCATTCGTTGGTGCCCGTGGAGCTCAGCGAGTAGCCGTACAGGTACCAGATGATCGGCACGATCCCGAGGCAGACCATGTTCATCATCAACATGTTCAGCATGTTCTTCGAGCGGGACATCCCGCCGTAGAACAACGCCAAGCCGGGGACCATGAACAGCACCAGTGCCGCTGAGGTCAAAATCCACGCATTGTTTCCTGCGTCCATCACACGCCCTTCCCAAGGTTGCGAACTGGTACAGGCTGCCGAAACCGTTGGTCGCGGAGGTTTCTCGATTGTTTCGGCGATGTGAACTGGCGCGGAGAGCGGTGATCGGAAGGTTCGACATATTTATGGACATCTGATATCCGGATATGTATTGTCGGGGTTATGAGATTGGGAGACGGAGTCGAGTGGACGTTGCACTGCTGCACGGTTTTGGGAGCCATGCCTCCCGACCTGGCGGTTCCGGCATCGGTGCTCGCAGAGTTCCACGGCGTGCCGTCGGCATATCTCGCCAAGCAGATGCAGGCGTTGTCTCGGGCCGGCATCGTTGAGTCGGTGCCGGGGCGCAACGGCGGCTACAAGCTCGCTCGCCCGACCGCCGACATCACCCTCCTCGATGTCGTGCTCGCCATCGAGGGACCGGGGCGAGCCTTCCGCTGCACCGAGATCCGCCAGCAAGGACCGAGCGCGATTGCCCCCGCGAGCTACGTCAAGCCATGCGGGATCGCCGCAGCGATGTGGCGGGCCGAAGAGATGTATCGCGAAGGACTCGCCGCCACGTCCATCGCCGACCTCGTGGCCGACCTCGACGTGGAGGTCGATCCCGAGCAGAACGACAAGGCGTTCGTCTGGTTCGTCGAACAGCTGGGCCTCGCCGAGGATCCCGATCAGGCCGGGCATCCAGATCAGAGCGACGAAACGGAGCCGACGCCGTGAGGAAGATCTTGATCACCGGAGCCACCGGCGTGATCGGACGCCAAGTCGTGCCAGCACTCGTCCAAGCGGGCCACCAGGTCAAGGCGGTGACGAGGACTCCAGAAAAGGCCGCTTCGACCACCAAGGCCGGGGCAGAGCCCGTCGCCGTCGACCTGTTCGACGCCGATGCGGTCGCCGACGCCGTCGACGGTTGCGATGCGGTGATCCATCTGGCCACCAACATCCCGCTCGGCGCGGCAACGATGCGCCCGAGCGCGTGGAAGATGAACGACCGCCTGCGAACCGAGGCGGCCGACAATCTGGCGTCGGCCGCGATCGCAGCCGGCGTGGCCAACTACATCGGGGAGTCGACGACGTTTCCGTACCTCGACGCAGGTTCGGACTGGATCACCGAATCGCAGCCCCGCGACTACCACGACGGGTCACGGTCGTGCATCGATTCCGAGGCCGCCGCCACGCGCGTGGTCGATCACGGATCGGTCGGCGTGATCTTGCGGTTCGCAATGTTCCACGCGGAGGACAGCGGCCACATCGAGACCGCCTTGGGCTTCGCGAAGCGGGGCATCTCACCGTTCGTCGGACCACCGGACGGCTATTGGTCGTTCGTCGACACGGGCGACGCCGCCAGAGCCGTCGTCGCCGCGCTCGATGTCGAGTCGGGGATCTACAACGTCGCAGAACCGGACCCGACGACCCGCGCCGAGCACGCCGCCGAGGTCGCCCGCTTACTCGGCAAGAAGCGGTTGCGAGTCACGCCCCGCCTCCTGCTCAAAGCGGGAGGGCCCGCGGCGGACGAGCTCAGTCGGTCACAACGCATCAGCAGCCAGGCACTGCAAGACGCCGGAGCGTGGGAACCTCGCGTCGACGTCGTGTCCCGTTGGAAGGACCTGACGTGACCCACCGCATCGTCGCCCGAGTCGGCCTCGGCTACCTGAGCGGCTTCGCCCTCCTTCTCGGCGTGTGGGCCGGACTCGCCCCTCGCTCGTTCTACGACAACTTCCCCGGTCTCGGCATGGCCTGGGTCTCGGTCGACGGGCCGTACAACGAACACCTGCTGCGCGACATCGGCTCGCTGAATCTGGCTCTGGCCGTCGTGCTGATCGCTGCGTTCGTCACCCTGACCAAGCAGATGGTCATCGTGGCGGCCGGGGCCTCACTGGCGTGGAACATCCCGCACTTCCTCTACCACGCGTTCAACACCGACGGGCTCGGTACCACCGACATCGTGCTCAACCTCGGCGGCTTGGCGTTCTCGTCGCTCTACCCGATGGTGCTGCTCTCACTCGCCCCGAAGCTCGAACCCGCCACCGAGCCAAGCGAACTCGACCGGCCCCGATCGACGCGCACGAGAAGGGACGCTTCATGACGCAACGCATCGACCTGTCCACCACCCCTGGTGCCCTTCGGGCGGTCGTGGCGCTCGACGAGCACGTTCACCGGGCGATCGACACATCGCTTCTGCATCTCGTGAAGTTGAGAGCCTCGATCATCAACGGCTGCACCTTCTGCATCGACATGCACAGCACCGAAGCGATCGACGACGGCGACGACCCGCGGCGGATACACGCCATCGCAGCGTGGGCCGAATCGCCGTTCTTCAGCCACGAGGAGCGAGCTGCGCTCGCGCTGACCGAT
>CALLIQ010000038.1 GCA_938008925.1 uncultured Acidimicrobiales bacterium | reverse complement strand
GTGGCGGTCGATCGAGCACGTCCGCGGGTACGCAGACGTCTCACGACGGTCGTCCAAAAGCTGTCCATGTCCAAAGGCCCGGCCCGGTTCGCCTGTGCGTGCGAACGAGCCGATCCCAGGCCCATCGGCCAATCGGGCCGTATTGAGAGGTGTTGGCGGCAAGAACCCTGGGGATCGGCGGAGCGTTGGTGCTTCCGGCCTGGACGCGCGCTGAGTCGTCATCGTCGTCGTCATCGTCCTGAAGAAGTGCCCGGGGGAGGTCACTGACTCACGGTCGATGTCAGAAATGCGTCAGGTGACCGAGTCTGGCCGGGTCACATTCCCCATTCGACGCCGGATTGACCGGAAATTGCTCAGGAAGGCCGAGAACCGTCCGATGCATCAGGAGTGGCCCGACTCTGGATCGGGTCGATCTTCATTGCGACAAGGACCAAATGACATGAAGAAGAAGCTCATTCGTATGGCGGCGTTGTCCGCCGCAGTCGTTGCGGTGACCGCCGCTCCGGCTGCAGCACAGAGTGCGGAGACATCCGCAAGCACGATCGTGTTGCTCGACAACGTGTTCGTCCTGATCTGTGGCGCCCTCGTGGTGTTCATGCAGGCAGGGTTCGCCATGGTGGAGGCAGGCCTCACCCGTGCGAAGAACGCTGCACACATGATGTTGAAGAACCTCATGGACTTCATCGTCGGTGCGACCGGCTTCGCCCTCGTCGGCTACCACCTGGCCTTCAGCGGGGCCGACTACATCGGCTGGGCATGGCAGTGGGCGTCGCCCATCACGCCGGCCACCGGTGCCGAGAACCTCACCACTCCGGTCCACTTCTTCTACATGATGGGCTTCGCCGCTGCGGCATCGACCATCGTGTCCGGCGCCGTCGCTGAGCGTGTGAAGTTCAGCGCCTACTTCGCCTACGCCATCGGCATTTCCGCCTTCGTCTACCCCGTTGTCGTGTCCTGGGTCTGGGGTGGCGGCTGGCTCGCCGGCCTCGAGACGCCGTTCGTCGACTTCGCCGGCGGCACCGTGGTCCACGTCACCGGCGGCATGGCCGCTCTGGTCGGCGCCACGATTCTCGGTCCACGAATCGGTCGCTACGACGAAGACGGCAACTCGACCCCGATCCCCGGGCACAACCTGCCCCTCGCGATCCTCGGCGTGTTCATCCTCCTCGTCGGCTGGTTCGGCTTCAACGGCGGCTCGCTGCTCGCCGCTGACCTTGTCATCGGCCAGATCGTTGCCATCACCGCACTGGGCGCAGCCCTCGGCGGCATCGGCGCAACTCTGGCCTCGTGGCTCACGGTGAAGACGCCCGACGTCACCCTCATCGGCAACGGCGTGCTCGGCGGTCTGGTCGGTATTACCGCCGGTGCGACCACCCTCTCCATCTTCGGCGCCATGATCGTCGGTCTGCTCTGCGGCATCATCGCCACCAACGGCGTGCTCCTCCTCGACCGTCTGCGCATCGACGATCCCGTCGGCGCCGTGCCCGTCCACCTCTTCTGCGGTGTCACCGGCACCCTCGCCATCGGCTTCCTCGCCGATCCCGATGCGGTCGCTTCCGGCGACGGTCCTGCCGGTCTCCTCTACGGCGGTGGCATGAGCCTCCTCCTGGCCCAGCTCACCGGCGTCATCGCCATCTCCACATTCACGGCGATCGGTACCGGCGTGCTGTTCGCAGTGCTCAAGAGCATCGGTCAGCTGCGAGTGTCGGTCGAAGACGAGATGGCTGGCTTGGACCTCTCCGAGCACTCCACCCCGGCCTACAACGACGACTATGTCGAGTACGACGAGGACGGCGGTGGCGACATCGCTTCGATCGAGGACCTCCTCGACGACCTGTCGTGGGCCGACGAGACCGTCTGACCGGTTCAATCCACCAACTCACCAGACCTGGACTGAGAGCTGATTCCCAATGAGCGATGATCGACGACAACGTGATCTCGACCTCCTGCGACGTTCGCAGAAGGCGCTCGAAGACGAACAGCGCCGTCGTGCCGCCGGCGAGATCCCACCCGAACCACGGGCATCGGGAACGCCGGGGGCGCCATCGGGCGACGATGGCAACGTTCGGATGTATCGAGGCAAGCCCATCCGCTCCGGATCGTCGGGAACCCCTGGCTCCGGAAGTGGCGGAGCAAAGGCCAAGCAGTTCCGCGGCAAGTCGACCGAACGGTCGCAAAAGCCACCGGACCTGAAGGTCGTCCTCGAGCGTCTCAATGAGCTCTACAAAGACGGACTCATCACCAAGTCGGAGTACGACCGCAAGAGGCTCCAGATCCTCGACCGGCTGTAACAACTCCACATCTTCTCCACGCCGAACGGCGCATCGACTCCAGGTCCTGGAGCACGGTGCGCCGTTCGTCGCGTTCTGGAGGCCCTCCGCGCTGCCCTCCCCGTTCTGGAGGTCTCGCGCGTCCGTCGCGTTCTGGAGGCCCTCCGCGCGGCCCTCCCCGTTCTGGAGGTCTCGCGCGCTGGTGACGGCGCGAATCGGCTCCAGAACGGAGGCGAGGGCGCGCACGGCCTCCAGAAGCGATTGGGCGAGGTGGTTGACGAGGTGGCTGACGAGATGAGTGGGTGAGGTGAGTGAGCGAGGTGGCGAGGGTCAGGCGGCGAGCTGCGGCATATCCGCGCCGCCGAGCGCGACGACCAGGTCGGCGACGACGTCGTCGGGGCGGCGCGTGATCTCTTCCCATCCGTAGCGAAGCACGCTCCAACCGTTGGCTCGAGCGGCGCGATCGCGGG
>CALLIQ010000037.1 GCA_938008925.1 uncultured Acidimicrobiales bacterium | reverse complement strand
CATCGGGCCCGCCTGGTCATCACCGTCGGTCTGATCAGCGGGCTCGGCCTCGGTGTCCGCGTCCGTTTCGGTGTCGGTGTCCGTTTCGGAGTCGGAGTCGGCGTCGGGCTCAGCTTCTGTCTCAGCTGGGGTGTCGACCTGGGCCGATTCGGACTCGTCGACGCCGTTCCTGGCCGTCCACCACGACAGGGCCAGGATCGCCAGCACCGCTGCGCAGAGCGCTGCGGTGCCGATGAGGACGCCTTCTGGCACCTGACGGCGCTGATCCGGTGAGGAACTCCTCAACGGCTCACGCCCGCCCGTGGATGCGCATCGGGGGAACCTTCTTCGGCGGTTGCTTACGGGGCGGAAGCTCCTCGAGCAGCACGCTGGTCGCTGCAGCCACGGCGTCGACCGCGCGCTGGAACGCGTCGTCGGTCGCCTGACTCGGCGCCCGGATCCCGCTGACTTTCCGCACGTATTGCAGCGCTGCGGCAGCGATTTCCGCATCGGTTGCTGGAGGTTCGTGACCTCTCAAGATCGTGATGTTTCGACACATGTGTTCACACGTGGCTGGGGTCGGCCGATGTTCATTCCAGCGCTTGCCACAGGCGCTAGGTTTGCGGTCGCACTCGGAGGTGTTCACCACATGACGAACGACAACCTCGCCGACCTCGGCGAGCGGATTCGGCAACTCGCACGCGTTCCTTCCCTGCTCGTGGCGTGCGACTACGACGGAACGGTAGCTCCTCTCGTCGATGACCCGATGGCCGCCACGGCCAACCGGGACTCCGTCGCAGCCATGCGGGCCCTCGCAGAACTGGCCAACACCCACGTCACCGTCATCTCCGGTCGAAGCCTCCGCGACCTCGCAACGCTCTCGCGCTTTCCCGAAGAGATTCGCCTCGTCGGCAGCCACGGGAGCGAATTCGACCTCGGTTTCGCGTCGCAGTTGACCCCCGAATTGCTCTCGACCCGTCGCCGCCTCACCGAGGCCGTGCAAGAACTCGGCCGCAAGTTCGATGCCAGGGTCGAAGAGAAGCCGACCGGCGTCACCTTCCACCTCCGGATGCTCGACGACGAGACCGCACAGGCCGCACGGGAAGAACTCGTCCGCGGTCCGGCGAGTTGGGAAGGCGTGCACACCCGCAATGGCCACGACATCGTCGAGATGGCCGTGATCGAAACCAACAAGGGCTGGGCGCTCGAAACCATCCGGGCCCAGGTCGGCGCGTCGGCCGTGTTGTTCCTCGGCGACGACGTCACCGACGAAGACGGATTCAAGACCCTGGCCGGCCCCGACCTCGGCATTCGCGTCGGCGACAGCAACACCGCCGCCGAGTTCCGGGTCAAGGACACCGATGTCGTCGCACAGATTCTGGCCCTCATCGCCGAGCTGCGAGCCGAGTGGCTGCAGGGATCGGGCCTGACCCCGATCCAGGATCACTCGATGCTGTCCGACCTTCGGACCGCGGCGATCGTCTCGCCTCAGGCTCGAGTCACCTGGATGTGCGCACCGCGCATCGATTCCGCAGCCGTGTTCGCCGAACTGCTCGGCGGTCCATCGGCCGGCTACTTCTCGATCGAATCCGCCGATGGTCAAGGCGTGGCCGAGCAGCACTACCGCTCGCACACCATGATGCTCGAGTCCAAGTTTCCGAGCTTCACGGTCGAGGACTATCTCGACATCTCGAGTGGACGCAGCCGCCGCCTCGCCGGCCGTTCCGACTTGATCCGGGTGCTCTCGGGCACTGGCGACGTCGTCATCGAGTTCGCGCCGCGCATCGACTTCGGTCGCGTGCCGACACAGCTCGAGGTTCGCGACGACGGCGTCGTGGTGATGGGCACCGCCGACCTCATGGTCCTGCGAGCACCGCAGGTGAACTGGGAGATCGTGCAAGACGGCATCCACCAGACCGCGCGGGGCACCGTTCGGCTCGAGGGTGACTCGATCGCACTCGAGATGCGAGCCGGCACCGGCACGCTGCGAGCCGATGCCCGCGACGAAGCCGATCGACGCGACGACACGCAGCGCTTCTGGAGCAGCTGGGTCGACCGTCTCGAGTTGCCGCACCTCGAGCGAGAGCTCGTCGCCCGCAGTGCGATCACGCTGAAGGGCCTGTGTCATGGCCCGACCGGCGCGATCCTGGCCGCCGCCACCACCAGCCTTCCCGAGCATCTCGGCGGTGTCCGCAACTGGGACTACCGCTACTGCTGGTTGCGAGACGCCGCGCTCACCGCATCGGCGCTCGCCAACCTCAACTCGCACGCCGAGGGCATGGCCTACCTCGACTGGGTGCTCGGCATCCTCCAGACCCGGAGCGATCCCGAGCGCTTGGCCCCGCTCTACAACGTCACCGGCCGCCACCTTCCGCCCGAGGCGGAGATCGCTGAGCTCCCCGGCTACGGCGGCTCACGCCCCGTCCGGGTCGGCAACGCGGCCGATGGTCAGGTCCAGCTCGACGTGTTCGGGCCGGTCGTCGACCTCGTCCACCTTCTCCTCACCCGCGGTGAAGCGCTGTCGGCCGAGCACTGGCGGCTCGTCGAAGCCATGGTGCTCGCCGTTTCGCGCCGCTGGCACGAGCCCGATCACGGCATCTGGGAGATCCGCAAACCGCCTCGGCATCACGTGTACTCGAAGGTCATGTGCTGGGTCACCGTCGACCGGGCCATCGCCATCGCCGATCAGTTCCTCGATCGCGAGCCGGCCGCCTGGGTCGAACTCCGCGACGAGATCGCCGCCGACGTCCTCGAGCATGGTTGGAACGAAGGGCGAGGCAGCTTCACCGCCGCATACGACGGCGACGATCTCGACGCCTCGGTGCTCGCCGTCGGCCTCTGGGGCCTTCTCGATCCAACCGATCCCCGCTTCGTGTCCACCGTCGATGCCGTCGAACGCGAACTGCGGGACGGACCCACCGTCTATCGCTACCTCGAAGACGACGGCCTGCCGGGGCGCGAGGGCGGCTTCAACCTCATGACCTCCTGGTTGATCGACGCGATGGCGCTCACCGGGCGCCGCGACGACGCCACCGAGTTGTTCGAACAGCTCGTGTCGCTCGTCGGCGCCACCGGCCTCATGGCCGAGGAGTACGACACAGCGCACGGCCGAGCGCTCGGCAACGTGCCGCAGGCGTACTCGCACCTCGGACTGATCAACAACGCCCGCACGCTCGACTGACAGTCAGCAGGCGGCGAGGCGAAGGTTCGGAGTCGTGAGTCCGCGCGCCGCGATGCGGTCGCGCAGTGCCACGATGTCGGGGTACGACGCCATGAACTGGACCTTGGTCACCGCAGCGCCATCGACGGGCACGCCGAGCACGAAGGCGGCAAAGGTCTCCGCGAAGTCTTCACCAGGGTTCGTCGCCGCGTACTCCGAGACGAATCGACCATCGGACACGCATCGGCGCGCCGCTTCGGTCGAGCTGCGGTAGGCGACCTCCAGCTGATCGATCTCTGACTCCGGCCAGAACTGATGCGTCCAGGTCGCCAGGTAGTTGCCCCATCCGACGCACCCGTAGCGATTCTCGGCTTCGAGACAGCCGACGGTGGCGACTTCATTTCCGCTCCACACGTTGGAGTGGTGCGAGGTCAAGACGTGCGCGAACTCGTGGGCGACGACGTATCGCAGCGAGTCTGGATGTGCTCGGGTCGCATCGCGTTCGATGGCGATCGCGAAACTCGATGCGTCAGCGTCCAACTGCTGGGCGAAACCGGCGAAGCGACCGTCATAGATCGCAAAGCCGGCGAGGGCTTGGCGATCGGCCGGTTCGGTGATCGCGTCGAGCGCCTGCCAGGCCCGAAACAGGTCGTCGTCGACCGGTCCGTAGCAACGACCATCGATCTCACCGTCGGTGATCCGGTAGATGCTCGACACGACGCCGAGCGTGGTTCCCATGCTCTCAGGGGTGCAGGGATCGCTGCTCCAGCTGCTGGCGGAATCGGCTCGGGCGAGCACGACGCTGAACAACACCAGCGGTGTGAGCAGCACGAGCAATCGGGTCATGTCATGTCATCGACCTGACCGGCCGTCGTCTTGATCAGCCAGCGCCGTCGAGCTGCTCGACAGCCTGCTCCCAGTCCGACAGGAGTTCTGTGGCCTTCTGCTTGGCCTTCTCGTGAGTCTCGAGAAGCTTCTTCATCT
>CALLIQ010000036.1 GCA_938008925.1 uncultured Acidimicrobiales bacterium | reverse complement strand
GTCGACGCGAGCGCCTTCTACGCCCACCTGTACGCCGAGGCGTTCATCGAGTCGGACATCGGCTGGCTCCTCGATCGAGCGGTCGCGGCCGAACCCGCCGGATCACGTGTAGCCGAGATCGTCGCGAACGTTCGCGGCTGGCACGCCGAGAACCCCGGTGACTGGCGAGCGACCCGTGAAGAGATCCGACAGAACCACGACGTCGATCCCGAGTGGTGGGGCAGCGAGGTGAACCTCGCAGCGACCGTCATGGCACTGCTCTACGGCGAGGGCGACATGGTGGAGACGATCACGATCGCCGCCCTCGCCGGCTGGGATGCCGACAACAACATGACGACGTCAGCGGGCCTCCTCGGGATCATCGTCGGCTTCGACGGGCTTCCCCCGATCATCGCCGATTCGACCGACGTCTACTTCAATCAAGATCTCACCGGCGATCTCCCGATGTTCGACTCGGTCACGGCGATCGCCGACCGGACGGTCCGTCTCGGCGAGCAGGTGATGTTCGATCGAGGTGCACGGCGCGATGGCGAGATCTATCGCTTGCCGATCGCGTCGTGATCCCGCCGCTCGAGTCGTTCCTCGTCGCCGACTGAACCTTCCGGCACGGCCGGCTCGGCCTGCACGGCGAAGAAGACCCAGAAGCTGGTGAACACGAGGAGCACGATCGTCGGGTACCACTGCGCGGCGCGGACCCAGTCGAGCTCGCCGAAGGCTTCGGGATCGCGATAGGTGAGATACGACAACGGTGATGCCGCCGCCAGAAACGCCCACGGGACGAGCAACAGCCACCGATCGCCGCCCTCTCGATCGCCCGGCGCCACGAAGACGAGCGTCACGAGCAACACCGACAGGTACCACGGGTGCAGGACCGGCGTGAGCAGCACGTAGGCCATGAGCGGGAGGGTTCCGAGTCGGAGCAGATCACGGGCCGAATCCGCCGCTTTCGCTCGGCGCAACGTGATGAGAAGAACCCCACCCATCACCGCTGCGGTCACGACGCGGGCGACCGTCGCCCCGGTGAGGTCTTCCAGCCAGGTCGCCACGACGGCGTTGAATCGGAACTCCTGGCCATACACCCGGGCCGACCCGAAGACGCCGGTGCCAGAGGACTCGCCCGAGAGTCCGAACCCCGAGGGCCCGAATCCGAACGGGACCACCAACGCCATGCCGGTCACGGCGAAAGCGATGCGGCCCCGCCATCCCCAGCGCCACCAGAGCACGGGCGTGAGAAGCCCGGGGATCGGCCTCGTGAGCACGGCGAGCGCCAACAGAACCGGTGAGGTCGACCGAGCCGGTTTCGACAGTCCGGCGAGCAGGGCGGCGAGCACCAGAAAGATCATGAAGGCGTCGAGATGGGCTGCGTGCGCGGTCTCGATGATGATCAGCGGGTTCCACAGGTAGAGGAGCACCCGCCGGGATGGCAGCTCGGCGAGGGCGAGGAGCCGCACGACGATCGCTGCGGAGGCGAGGTCGAAGAGGGTCATCACGAGCTGCATCGTCAGCGGATCGCTCGGCAGCAGGGCGGCACTCAACCCGAACAGGCCGTGAGCCGCAGGGAGATAGGGCGACGACAGCGTCTCGTTGTTGGCCAGGCGCCGAGCCGAGATCTCGAACGGATCGAGCTCGGAGGCGTTGATGGCGAAGCTGTAGGGATTGACGCCCTCGGCCACGAGGTGCCCGTCCCACAGATAGCGGTACACGTCGTCGCTCAGGGTCGGTTCGGTGGTCAGCATGAGCAACCGAAAGACGACCGGGAGCGCCCACAACCACCGCCGGTCGAACTCGTTCCGCTCGTTGGCGAACACGGCGATGCCGAAGCCGACGAAGGCGACGATGTACCAACCGGCCGATCCGACGACGTGCTCGGCCCGCAAGGTGCCGTTGCCGCGATCGATCAGAGCGAGCGCAACGTACGCCGCGAGGCTGACCGCTGCGGCCAGGAGCAGTCCCCGATGCGATGGTCTCGGCACCCGCTCAGCGTAGGAGGCGACCTGGGGACCCCGACCTGGGAATACTGCCGACTCGATCTAGCTTCTGGCCGTGGCGGTTCGTACCAAACGATTGATGTCGCTCGTCGGTGTGCTCGTCCTGGCCGTCTCGGGATGTACCGGCTCGTCGTCGGCGGCAGGGCCGTCGCTCGACGACCTCGATTGGGAGATCGCGTGGGACGGCGTCGGGCCGGTCGAGGTCGGCGTGACGTTCGACGAGATTGCGGCCGCTCTGGGCCCCGGCTTCGAGATCGGCGAGGAGGTCGAGCTCGACGACGGGCTGATCGGCCACTCGGTCTCGCTCGACGACGAGGTGCTGCTCTGGTTCGCGACCAGGGTCTTCGAGGGGAGCCCTGCCCCCGAGGATCCGACCTTCGAGGTGCTGCTCGTGGAGAGCGAGCGTCTTTCACTCCCGAGCGGCCTCCACGTCGGGATGCCGATCGCCGAGGCCGTCGAGCTTCACGGCGAACCGACCTTCTGGCCCGACACGACCGACCTCCCACACGAGTCGGTGGCCTTCGCTGACGGGACAGGAGACTTCGCCGAGACGATCCTGATCGACTACGACCCGGCTGGAACCATCGGCACGATCAGCGTGGTGTGTTTCGGCCCGGGCCGTCAGTCGTGCCCGCCGGCGTGAGCTCGAACACCAGACCGAGATGATCGCTCGGCCAGCGTTCGCCGGTGCCGAACCCGAACCTGGTGAGTTCTGCGACGATTGGCCGATCCGCCGTCGAGCCAGATGAGGCTGTGGTCCACACGTAGTCGAGTCGGACTCCCGATCCCGGCGGGGCTGCTGAGCCGTTGCGGTCGTTCATCCAGTCGGTGAAGCGGATCTCGGCGTTGGCCGGGATCATCGTCGCGCCGAAGGCCTCGACGTCGGCCGGATCGGGGTGCGCTTCCAGCCACGCATCGACGAACCCGAGCGATTCGGCAACGGCGTGTTCGGGCGACGACGGGATGAGATTGAGATCGCCGCAGAACACCGCAGGGCCACCGAGGTCGTCGAGCACGCCGGCGACGTGACGCAGTTGCGCCTCTCGACCGTCGTGCGAATCGGCGATGTGGGTCAGGTGTGAGGTCGCCACGAGCACCGCCTCGGATCCGTTGCCGACTCGGGCGACCAGGAGATTGCGGGGCGCAGGATCGCCCGGGGCGTCGAAGGCCCCTCGGTGGACGAGCTCAACCGGCAGTTCTGGCTTGGCGAGGATGGCGTTGCCGAACACCTCGTCGTTCGGCACCGACGAGAGGTCTTGGTCGAAATATCCGCCCTCGAACGCGATCACGGTCATCGCGAGCATCGACGCGAGCCGTTCGGCTTGTCCTGGCCACGTCTCCTGCAGGAGAACGAGATCGGACGCTTGTTCGGCGAGCCCTTCCTCGATGAGCCGCTGGCGAGGCTCCCAATCGCCGAAGCGCCAGAGCAGGTTCCAGGTCGCGATTCGCACGGGCGTCCTCAGTCCTCGAGGAGGTGATCGAGTTGCGTCGTGCCGGTGTACTCGGTCCGAAAGCGTCCTCGTCGTTGGAGTTCGGGAACGACGAGATCGACGAACTCCTCGGTCGCCCCTGGCGAGTAGATGGCGGACAACATGAAGCCGTCGCCACCGACCTCGTCGACGTAGGCCTCCATCTGGTCGGCGACCGATGCCGGTGTGCCGGCGAACTGCGGAATCCCGACGCTCTGACCGTGGCGTCTCGCCACCTCGGCGAGCGTGTAGGAGCTGCCGTCCGGGGCGAGGTAGCGCGTCTTCATGCGTTGCAACTCCGGCTCGTCACGCTCGGCCATCGGCGTGTCGAGCGGAAGTGCGGAGAGGTCGAAGTCGAGGTGAGCCGACAGGATCGCGAGGCCGGCCTCGACCGGAACGAGCTCGTTGTGCTCCTCCTGTTTCTCGATCGCCTCGGCGTCGGACGCCCCGATGATCGGCTGCGCTCCGAACAAGATCTTGATCGTGTCCGGGTCGCGCCCGAAGTCGGCGGCGCGCTCTCGGATGCTGTCGCGGTACTCCTTCGCATCGACGGCCCGGGGCTGGATGGCGAAGAGGGCGTCGGCGTGACGAGCCGCGAAGTCTCGGCCCTGGGGCGATGTGCCGGCCTGGAGGATCGCCGGGCCGTTCTGCGGTGACCGGGTGACGTTGAGCGGGCCTCGAGACCGGAAGTGGGCGCCGTCGTGCTCGATGCGTCGGACCTTCGACGAGTCGACGAACTGTGGGGCGTCTGGGTCCATGACCACGGCGTCTGCATCCCAGCCGTCCCACAGCTTCCGGCACACCTCCACGAACTCCTCTGCCTTCTCATAGCGAAGCGCCGATGGCTCGCGTTCCTCGCCGTAGTTCGCCGCCTGGTTGTGATTGAGCGACGTCACGACGTTCCACCCGGCCCGCCCGCGGGTGAGGTGATCGAGCGTCGCCCACAGACGCGCCGCGTAGAACGGGTGGTGGTGACTGGTCGACAACGTCGACGCCAACCCGATGCGTTCGGTCACCGCCGCCATGAACGACAACAACGGGATCGGATCGTGCTCGGGCGCCTGGACGGCGTAGCGAAGGGCTGGGTCGAGGTCGCCGGTGTAGGTGTCGGAGATGTAGTTGAGGTCGGCGAAGAAGACCATGTCGAACAGTCCTCGCTCGCACACCTTGGCGATGTGTTGGTACAGCTCCGGGCGGGCCCAGGTGTCGGCTTCCCACTCCGTCTTCGGGTGGCGCCACATCGCATGGCTGTGGTGCGTTGGGCCGTGGGTCAGGAACTGGGCGAGATGGATGCGTCGCTTCACGGTCACGCTCCTCGACGCTAATCGAGGCACTCGTGACGGTCAGTTCTCGTGGTCAGCTCGGAGCGAGCGCCGGAGTCGACGGTGAGGCTTCGACATCGGTCCACTCCCCGACCGACGCGGTCGAATTGACCACCGCGTCGACGTCGATCGTCATCAGGCGTTCGATCCTGCGATCGAGTGCGTCGTCCGCCGGATCGGATCGGTCGAGATCGCGCCACGTCGCCCGACCCGTGAGGTGGATCGTCCGGCCGCTTCGATGGTCGACCGTCATCAGCCCGAGGCGATCGTCGAGCACGAGGTTGCCGAGCGTGTTGAACATGCCGTTCCCGAAGAACTCGGGGACCTCGAGACG
>CALLIQ010000035.1 GCA_938008925.1 uncultured Acidimicrobiales bacterium | reverse complement strand
GAGCGCGACGACCCAGCCGGCCACTCGCCGGCCATGGAGGTCGACGCGCACCAACGATCCGATCTCGACCGTGTCGGCCATGGCCGAGGGGACGACATAGTCGAACACCTTGTCGATGCCCGATACGTCGGGCATGACGCGAACGATCATGATGTGTGCGTCGAACCGCTCGCGTCGATCATGATCGGCACGAGAGCCACGACGCTCGCAGCGCTCGAAGCGAGCGGTGTGCGATCAGAGGCCGAGAGCCGACTTGAGATCGTCGACGCGATCGGTGCGCTCCCAGGTGAACCCGGTGTCGTCGGTCCGTCCGAAATGGCCGTAGGCCGCCGTGCGGGCGTACATGGGCTGGCGGAGCTCGAGGTCCCGGACGATGGCGGCGGGACGGAGGTCGAAGACCTCGTTGATCGACGCCGCGATGGCCGACGGGTCGACCTTCTCGGTACCGAAGGTCTCGACCATGACCGACATGGGACGAGCAACGCCGATGGCGTAGGCGACCTGCACCTCGCATCGTTCTGCTGCGCCAGCGGCCACGATGTTCTTGGCGACCCAGCGGGTTGCGTAGGCAGCCGAGCGGTCGACCTTTGACGGGTCCTTGCCCGAGAACGCACCACCACCGTGGCGGGCCGAGCCGCCGTAGGTGTCGACGATGATCTTGCGACCGGTGAGGCCGGCGTCGCCGACGGGACCGCCGATGACGAAGCGGCCGGTCGGGTTGACCAACACCTCGTAGTCGTCGCTCGCGAACTCGGCGGGGATCACGGGGCGGATCACGTGCTCGATCAGGTCGGGCCGGATCATGGAATCACGGTCGATGCCGTCGTCGTGCTGGGTCGAAACGAGCACGGTGCGCAGTCGAACCGGCTTGCCGTTCTCGTAGTCGAAGGTGACCTGGGTCTTGCCGTCGGGTCGCAGGTAGGGAACCGTGCCAGCCTTGCGGACCTCGGCGAGACGCTCGGCCATGCGATGCGCCGTGTGGATCGGCAGCGGCATGAGCACGTCGGTCTCTTCGCAGGCGTAACCGAACATCATGCCCTGGTCGCCAGCGCCCTGATCGTCGATGTCGTCGCTTCCGGCGCCGGAACGAACCTCTTCGCTCTTGTCGACGCCCTGGGCGATGTCGGCCGACTGCTCGTCGATGGTGACCATGACGCCGCAGGTGTTGCCGTCGAAGCCGTAGCTCTCGCGGTCGTAACCGATCTTCGTGATGGTTTCCCGCACGACGGAGGGGATGTCGACGTAGGCCGACGTGGTGATTTCACCGGCAACGATGGCGAGGCCGGTGGTGACGAGCGTTTCGCACGCCACACGGCTCATCGGATCCTGCTCGAACAGCGCATCCAAGATGCTGTCGGAGATCTGGTCCGCCATCTTGTCTGGATGGCCTTCGGTGACCGATTCCGAGGTGAAAGTGAAGTTGTCCACGTGAGCTCTTTCCGTACGTGAGGTCGGCTGCGAGATCAGCCCTTGAGAGCGGGTGTCACGGTATCCAAGACCGCCCCCGCGATGGCGTCTTTGCTGGACAGGTCGACCGAAACCGCCGAACCGTCAGAACGTAGGATCGTGACGGCGTTCGTGTCATGGGCAAAGCCCACCTGGGGTGCCGACACGTCGTTTGCGACGATGAAGTCGGCGTTCTTGCGTTCGAGCTTGCCGGCGGCGTTCTCGACGAGGTCGTTCGTCTCCGCAGCAAACCCCACCAGCACCTGTCCGTCGGGCTTGTTCGCGCCGAGGGAAGCGAGGATGTCGGTGGTCGGCTCCAGAACGATCTGCGGGACGCCGCCGTCCTTCTTGATCTTGCGATCGGCGGGATCGACGGGGCGGAAGTCAGCGACCGCGGCGGCCATGATCACGATGTCGGCAGTCGGCGCCGCCGCAGCGACGGCCGACTCCATGTCGGCTGCGGTCACGACCGGAACGACGTCGACGCCGGCGGGCGGGTCGTCACGATGCGATGCGATCGTGGAAATGAGGGTGACGGACGCCCCACGACGGCGAGCCGCCTTGGCGAGGGCGAGGCCCTGCTTGCCTGAGGAGTTGTTGCCGATGAAGCGAACCGGGTCGATCGACTCGCGAGTGCCGCCGGCGGTGACCACGACGGAGCGGCCGGCGAGCGAGGAAGTGGTGTCGCCGCTCCCGGTGAGCACGTCGACCACCGACTCGACGATCGTGGCGGGAGCCGCCAGGCGGCCATGCCCCATGTCGCCACCGGCGAGTCGGCCGGACTCGGGCGGGACGATCACGACGCCCCGTTCGACCAGCGTGGCGATGTTGTCGGTGACCGCCGGGTGGGCCCACATCTCGGTGTGCATCGCCGGGCACATGATCACCGGCGCTTCCGTCGCGACGAGGGTGGCGCTCAGCAGGTCGGCGGAGCGGCCGGTGCGGGCGTCGCTGATGATGCGAGCGGTCGCCGGGGCCACGACGATGGCGTCACAGTTCTGCCCCATCCACGTGTGCGGGATGGGGTTCGAGTCGGCCCAGAGACTGGTCTTCGGGGGCTCGGAGGCGAGCGCGGTGAACGTGGTCGGTCCGACCATGTTCAGCGCCGCATCGGTGAGGACCGGGATGACGTGCGCGCCGAGATCGACGAGACGGCGACACACCTCGATCGACTTGTAGGCGGCGATCCCGCCGGTGACGCCGAGGACGATTCGCTTGCCCGACAACACGCCGGGAGCGTCCGCCACCGGATCAGGCAGCGTCGTCGGCCGGAGCGGCGTCGGGATCGGGGCGCACCGGCACGATCTTGTCGACTGCGATCTCCTCGAAGGAGATGCTCAGCGGCTTGCGGGCCATCGAGGTGACCTGCGGCGGCACCATCGAACCGAGGCCTTCACCGAGCTGGCCGAAGTAGGCGTTAATTTCACGGGCTCGGGTGGAAGCCAACGTGCAAAGCGCGAACTTTGAACCGACCTTGTCCATCAGGCCTTCGACCTGGGGCCACATCATCGAATCGTCAGTCACAGCGCACACCTTCGCAGTTGATCTTCTGGCGGAACCGTCCGCACAACAGCCCTTGACTCTAGCGGCTTCGGGTCGGCATGAGAGCCATCGGCACCGCCGCCGCGATCAGGAGCAC
>CALLIQ010000034.1 GCA_938008925.1 uncultured Acidimicrobiales bacterium | reverse complement strand
TCCCGCTGACTCGTGCTGCCCCGTGCCGGGTCACGCCAGCCCGAGCCGGGGTCACGCCAACTCGGGCCGCCCGGTCGCCGTCGCCGTCACGACCGCCTCGACGAACAACCGCTGGTCACCGACCGTGGCCCACACGTCGTTGCGTTCGGTTCGCGTCTCCACCGTTCTGGCCCCTTGCTGGCGAGCTTCCTCTTCCACCGCAGCGGTGAGCACGGCCTCGGTGTGGGCCATGGCCGCCTCGGCGGTGTCGTGTTCCGACATGTCGACGTGGGCTCGGAAGCCACCTCGCTTGATCGGGGTCACGGCAGCCTCGCCGGACATTCGGACGAACCCGACGACCGCACCAACGGCGTTCGCGACATCGGCGTTGCCGGGAACGACGGCGCGCCCGTTGATCAGCTCCGCGACCCTCGGGTAGTACACACCGGCAGACGCACCGACCGCGATGAGCGGTGCGGTCAGCTCGACGTCGACCGACACGAGACCGCGGTGTCGCCGCAGACCGGCGTCGGTGACGGGCCCGGATGCATCGCTCGGCGCGAACCCATCGGCGGGGAACACCGCCCGCAACACAGCGGTGGCGCTCTCCTCGACGAGGGAGTCGACGATCCGCTGCGCGAGCTGTACCGGCCCTTCCGCGAGCAGCGCACCGTGGCGGTCCTTGCGCCGGGCGAAGAGGCTGAGCGCATCGCCGGCAGGACCGGGATCGAAGCGCTCCTCGCCGCCGACGCCTCGATGAACCCCGAGGGCCACAGCGGCATCGGTCGGGGTGATGGCGCAACGCTGCGCGAGTCCGCGGGCGACGAGGTCATCGAGCGCTAGCTCGTGGCGTCGCGTCGGGAGCAGGTCGACGAGAGCGACGGGACCGAGGGTCAAGCCGTCGACGACTTCTCGGCCGAACGATCCGAAGGTGTCGAGGAGGCTGTCCTCGATGGGGCGGGTCAGGCGGGCGAACGTGCCGTCGAGGTCGCGGGCGGTGTGCCGAGCCAGCTGCGCGGTCAGCGCCGACCCCACCAGCTCGGGATGCTCTGCAGCGAGCATCGAGACGGGTACGACTCGCCGAGGGCCGAGGACGAGGCGGGTCGTTCTCGATGCGTCATCGACGCCGATCTCGCTGTCGCCCCCGAGTCCGGTGGTGCGCATCGCGACGGCCTCGACCATCGTCTGCTTCCCACCGACGATGGCCCCGTCCCTGTCGATTTCCGGGCGCCCGGAGCGAAGGATGGCGACGTCGGTGGTCGTGCCCCCGATGTCGGAGACGATCGCATCCCCGTCGCTCAGACCAGCGAGGTAGCCAGCACCGACGAGGCTGGCGGCCGGGCCGGACAAGATCGTCTCGATCGGTCGCCGCCGAGCGAAGTCGATCGAGACCAACGATCCATCTCCACGCACCACCATCGTCGGTGCGTTGATCGACCGAGCTGCGAGGAGGTCGGCCGTCGAACGAAGCAGGTCATCGATCAACCCGACGAGGCGAGCGTTGAGCACACACGTCAGCGCTCGCTTGGGACCGTTGAGCTTCGACGTCAACTCATGACTGCACGTGACCGGCACGCCAGCGTCGGACAGCAACTCGCGGGCTGCGCGTTCGTGCTCGGGATTGCGGACGGCGAACTGGGCGACCACGGCAAAACCGACGACATCGGCGGGAAGGGCTGCCGCTTCGGCTCGCAGCGTGTCGAGATCGAGCGCCGTCCGCTCGACACCGTTCGCGGTGTGTCCGCCGTCGATGGCGATGACGATCGTCCCCCCAGCATCCGCATCCGTCGCGCCGGATTCGCTCCCGCTGGCGTCGCCGGCACCGGCTCCCGACGTCCACCGTTCGATGTCGCGCTCGTCGAACCCGATCATGATCAGGGCAACGCGACCGCCTCGGCCCTCGACGATCGCGTTCGTGGCGAGTGTGGTGGAGATCGCACACAGCCCGATCGCCGACGGGTCGAATCCGTCGACGGCATCGATCGCTCGATCGAGAGACCGGCCGATACCGATGCTCAGATCGTCGCGAGTCGTCGGCGCCTTCGCCGCCGCGATGATCGACTCGCCAGCATCTCGGTCTGACAGACCCTCTGCCGTCGCGTCGATCACGACGACGTCGGTGTAGGTGCCGCCCGTGTCGATTCCGAGGAGGAGCCTGCTCATCGGCGGGAACGGTAGCGGCGGCCTGCCCGCGCATCTGCGACCTTCGGACGCCCAGGGTCAGAACCTCCTTCGACCGACAGGTGCACAGCACATGCGTGACCGACGTTGACCGGTTCGACCCAGCCCATCCAGTCGCCACCGACGAAGGAACACGCCTGCTCGACCGCCCACGCCGACGCTCGACGGGCGAGCGCCTCGGTCGGAAACACCGCAGCGAGTTCGCTCGACCCCGGTCGCCTGACGAGCCGGGCGATCGTGGTCCACAGGCTGGATGCGTCGAGTGCTGCGAACTCCTCGGGCCACCACAGCTCCGGCAGCGTGTCGGCCCGATGCCCGTTGCAGGTTCGGTGAGCCAAGCGCAGGTTCCCACCCTCGGTCCGCCCGCCTCGACTCCTCGGCACCACGTGGTCGACGGTGCCGGCGAACCGAGAGGCGGGTGGCAGAGCAGGATCGATCGCTCCCCCGCACAACCAGCAGGTCCAACCGTCGCGTTCGCCGAGCTGTCTGGCTTTCACCGGTGGTCGGCGGTTCGATCAGTCCGGAACGGACGCACCGTGCCCGGCGTCGCGCAGCGCGCCGCGCAGCTCATCGGCGACCGCATCGAGGTCGTCGGCCCGTGGCGAGGTCTCGGCGTTGGTGAAGTCGAGATCGGCCATGGTCGAGATCGGCACGACGTGAACGTGAGTGTGCGGCACCTCGAAGCCAGCGATCATCAATCCGATTCGGGCGCACTCGATGACCGATCGTTGCGCTTGGCCGATGGTTTGGGCGACGCCCATGAGGTGCGTGGCGGTGTCGGAATCGAGATCGACCCACTGATCGACCTCGGTCTTCGGAATGACCAGCGTGTGACCTCGGTGCAGCGGCCGGATGTCGATCATGGCGATACAGACTTCGTCGTCCCAGATGAACCGACCGGGAATCTCGCCGTTGATGATGCGGGTGAAAATCGACGCCATGGGCTCCGACCGTAGATGATGGTGGGATGGCAGACGCACCTGAGCCCGTCCTCTACGAAACCGCCGGTGGCGTCGCCACCATCACGCTGAACCTCCCGGAGCGGAAGAACAGCCTGTCGGCCGAGCTGGTCGACGCGTTGAGCCACCGCCTCGACGACGCGAACGCCGACGACGGCGTCCGAGCCATCGTGCTCACCAACACGGGGAACACCTTCTGCGCCGGTGCCGACCTCAAGTCGACCAAGCCGGGCGTCGCCGGCAACACAGGGCGAACCTTCGTCGACGTGTTCCGCCAGATCATGACCGACCCGAAACCCGTCATCGGACGAATCGACGGTCATGCCACCGGTGGCGGTGTCGGTTTGGTCGCCGCATGCGACATCTCGGTCATGCGTGACGACGCCAAGATCGGGTTCACCGAGGCCCGGCTCGGCGTCGCGCCAGCCGTCATCTCCGTCGTGTGCCTGCCGAAGATGCGGCGGGCCGATGCGACCGAACTGTTCCTCACCGCCGAGCGGTTCACCCCGGCTCGCGCTGCTGACATCGGCTTGATCAACCGCGCCGTTGCCGCCGACGATCTCGACGATGAGATCGAGCGATTCGTCGACATGGTCGTGCGCGGTGGCCCCATGGCGCTCGCTGCGGCGAAGCAGCTGATCAATCGGGTGCCTGACATGGACAC
>CALLIQ010000033.1 GCA_938008925.1 uncultured Acidimicrobiales bacterium | reverse complement strand
CCCGACTACCGAGTGCAGGTGTGCGACCCGAACGCCTCCGGTGATGAGTTCGGCACACCGCTTCCGCACGGCGAGCCGGGCGAGCTCTGGTTCCAGGGCGAGAACTACATCCACGGCTACCTCAACAATCCCGAGGCTGATGCTCGAGCCTTCACCAGCGACGGCTGGTTCCGCTCTGGCGATCTCGGGTACACGATCGACGATCGCACCTTCGTGTTCCAGGCTCGCCTCGGCGACAGCCTGCGTCTGCGAGGGTTCCTCTGCGACCCTTCGGAGATCGAGCACCACCTCGAGACCCACGACCTCGTCGACCTCGCCCAAGTCGTTGGTGCGACGGTGCCCGGCGAAGGCGACGTGGCGGTTGCCTTCGTCCGCCTCGTCGATGACGCCCTCGATCAGACGAGCGCAGCTCTCGATCAGACCCAAGCGGCGCTCGAAGCCCACTGTCGGTCGGGTCTGGCCAACTACAAGCGTCCTGCGCACTTCGAGTTCGTGACCGAGTTCCCCGTCACCGACGGGCCGAACGGCGTCAAGATCCGCAAGGTCGAACTCCGAGACCGAGCCCAGGCTCTCCTAGGGTGACGGCCATGACGACCCCTGGGGCCAGGATCGAACTCGATGGCGCGTTGAACCTGCGCGACCTCGGCGGGTGGACCACCGCCGACGGCCGAACGGTGCGCTACGGCAAGGCGTTTCGCTGCGATCGGCTCAGCGATCTCTCGACCAACGATCACGCAACGCTCGACTCGCTCAACATCAAGACCGTCATCGATCTCCGCTACGAGCGCGAGGTGGCTGAGCATCCGTCCGCTCTGTGGGGAGCGGTCACCAACCACCTGGAGATTCCGATGGGCGGCGGTCAGCTCGCCGACCAGAAGTCGTTCATCGAGCGAGCGATCGACGGTGAGTTCGAGGGCATCACCGACGCCGACGTCGGCGAGAGTTACCTCAGCCTCCTCACCGATCACGCTGCAGACTTCGCCCGCGTCGTGACCTCGACGGTGACCGAAGGACCCTCGCTGTTCCACTGCACCGCTGGCAAGGACCGCACCGGGTTGACCGCGATGTTGATCCTGTCGACACTCGGCGTCAGCGACGAGGACATCCGAACGGACTTCGGTCTCTCCAACGAGTACCGAGCCGAAACGCGCATCGCCCAGCTCCGAGACTTCTTCACCGAGCGCGGCCTCGACGTCGAGAACTTCCGGCCCGCCCTCTCCGCCCCGGTCCCGGCGATGGCGCAAGCCCAAGCGTGGATCGAGGCCGAGCACGGCGGTGCCGAGGGCTACCTCCGCACGAGCGGCATGTCAGCGGACGCCATCGAACGGATGCGCACCGACCTGCTGGACTGAGACCGACCGGACTGGTCGCTGGACTGAGGGGGCGCTGGACTGGGGGGCGCTGGACTGAAATCGCCGGAAGCTCAGCCCGCACACACGGCGCCGGACACCGCAGCCGTTCCGGCTTCGAAGGCCGCAGCGCCGTCGTCGTCGAGGACCGAGTAGGCCGGCACCAACAGCTGGGTCGTGAGTGCGTCGGCGGCCACATGACGCTCGGCCGCATCCTCGGGCATCGGGCCGGGCCCGTCCCATCCGAACGTGGCGACGTCATCGGGGCGCTTCACCGCGTGAGCCTGACGAGGTGTGAGCCCGGAAGCGAGCAGCGCAACGAGATGCGCCCCACCGCGCAGTTCACGCAGCACCGCCATCTGTTGCATCGCCTTGCCCGGCGCATCGTCGGCAAGCGGCTCTGCGGCGATGCCGGCGAACAGCGCGTACGCGGCTGGTTCGGCTGCCGCAATGACCGCAGCGGCTGCCTCGTTGTATGCATCAAGGGTGGCGGGGTCGATGTCGCCGAGTCGGTCCCGGCCGATCTCGGCACAGCACTCCGTGTAGGCGGTGCCGGCCTCTCGTGGGGCGACCTGTTCGCGGGCGCTGTTCCACAACTTGTCGATGACGGCGGGCGAGAAGTAGCCGAAGGCGCTCTGGATCACGGGTGCCTCGACATCACCGAGCACGCCGCCGCGGCCGAGCACGTACCAACGCATGCCATCGAGTCCTCGTTCTTTGCCGGCGGCGAGGGTGCTCTTGGAGAAGTAGAAGGGGCCGCCGATGTCGTTCGTCGCCTGTGACGTTGCATCGATGAGGGCCGTGGTCGCTGTGTCGTCCATCGGCGCAGACTGCCACGGCATCCGCCATCCCCACCAAACAGCTGCTGTGTTCAGCCGAAACCAGGCGGTGTCGGCTGGAAGGCGGGCTGCGTTGGCGACGGCGGGATGCGCGGTGGCGGCGGCCCGGGTGGCGGTCCGCCGAGCCGCCGGGTCACGATTCCCGTCGCAACCGACCCGAGCACGGCCATCGACAAGACCAGCCATGCGGTGCTGACCGAGCGGGTCAGGTCCAGCCGCCATGCGAGCAGCGGCGCCAGAGCGACGAGTCCGATCAGAACCGGTCCGGCGATCACGGCCACCATCGCACTCGGCTCGATGGGCCGTCGTCGATTGCGGGCCAAGACCGTCGCGAC
>CALLIQ010000032.1 GCA_938008925.1 uncultured Acidimicrobiales bacterium | reverse complement strand
GCGTCGAAGAAGCTGGCCGACGAACAGTGGACGGCGGCTGACATCGCCCTCCTCGACGAGGCCGGTCACCGAACGGTCGGCACGCCGGCCCGCTACGGACACGTGGTGATCGACGAGGCACAGGATCAGTCTGCGATGTCGCTTCGGATGCTCGGTCGGCGGGCCCGCAACGGTTCGATGACCGTGCTCGGCGACCTCGCCCAGGCCACCGCTCCCGCCGCACTCGGATCGTGGAGCGCCGCCCTCGATGCGATCGGCGTCGACCCCGACCGCAAGGATGCGGCGACCGCTCGGATCGCTGAGTTGACCGTCGGCTATCGAGTGCCGGCGTCGATTCTCGACGTGGCAAACCGGCTCCTGGCCGAGGCGGCCCCCGATGTGACGCCAGCTCGATCGGTCCGTCCGGGAGGGGCACCACCGCTCGTGATCCGGACCGACGACGACGGGCGCTGGGCCGGCGTCGTCACCGAGGTCGAGGCGGTTCGAGAAGCGACGGCGAGCGTGGCCGTCGTCGGAATCGATGAGCACCTCGATCACGTCGAGTCGGCGCTCGGCACTGCGGGGATCCCGGTCGTTCGAGTGGGACGAGCGGGGTTGCCGGGAGCGGACGCCGTCGCGTTGGTCGACGCCGACCGGGTGAAGGGTCTCGAGTTCGACGCGGTGATCGTCGTCGAACCCTCAGCGATCGTTGCGGACGGCGCCGATCGCCATGGCCTTCGTCGCCTCTACGTCAGCCTGACGCGGGCGGTGCGCCACCTGGGAGTGGTGCATTCGATGGATCTTCCGTCGGCGTTGACGCTTGATGCTCCGGAAGGAGGGCCTCGCCGGAAGGCCCCGTGAAGCAGCCGTCGACGGTGTAACCCTCGACCTGCTCGATGGCGTGATCGGCCACCGAGCGGTCGTCGACGTCTGCATTGCCGTCACGCCAGAACATCAGTTTTTCGAGCCAGCCCATGCGCGCACCCTAATTGAGTCAGCGAGGGGATCAACGCCAAACGGGTGCGTCGAGCCTGTACCGGGATGCCAACAGCTCGATCAGATGTCGAGCAGGTCCTGGTCGATCAGGCCGGAGTTCTCGATGATGTAGTCCTTGCGGGTGGCCACGTCGTTGCCCATCAACACGTCGAAGAGCTCGGCTGCTTGTGCGGCTTGCTCGCCGTGTTGCATCGTCATGCGCTTGAGCACTCGTGTCGCCGGGTTGAGCGTGGTTTCGGCCAGTTCCTCGACGTTCATCTCGCCTAGACCCTTGAACCGCTTCCACTTGGTGAACTCGATGTTGTGCTCGTCGGACAGGGCGGCTCGCTCGTCATCGGTGTAGGCGTAGACGGGCTGACCCTTGACCTTCGTGGCGAACAACGGCGGCTGGGCTGCGAACACGAGCCCGTGCTCGAGCAGCGGACGCATGTGGTGGTAGATCAAGGTGAGGAGGAGGCAGCGAATGTGGCTGCCGTCGACGTCGGCGTCGCACAAGATGATGATGCGGCCGTACCGAGCGGAGTCCACGTCGAAGTCGCGACCCGAACCCGCTCCGATCGCCGTGATGAGCGCCTTGGCCTCGGCGTTGTCGACGACCTGCTTGAGCGACGCCTTGCCTGCGTTGACGACCTTGCCCCGCAGCGGAAGGACGGCCATGATCTCGGCGTCTCGACCCTGCTTGGCCGGACCGGCGGCCGAGTTGCCCTCGACGATCAGCAGCTCGGAATCGGGGCCGTGCAGCCGGCAGTCGGCCAGTTTGTCTGGCATGCCATTCGACGACAGGCTCGACGCCTTTCGCCGTGACTCGAGCTGTTCCTTGGCCGCGACGCGGTTCAAGACCGCCTGGGTGAGCTTTTCCTTGAGCGCGTTGACCTGGCTCTTCTTGCCCCCGCCATCGGCCCAGTCGGTGAACCCGGCCTTCATGGCGTCGTACACGAGGCCCTGGACCAACGGTGTCCCGAGTTCCTGCTTGGTCTGACCCTTGAACTGCGGCTCGGGGAAGGTGACCTTCACCGCCGCGACGAGGCCCTCCTGCACATCGGCCGTGCTCGCACGATCGTTGTCGTTCTTCGCCAGCTTCTTGAGCTTGCGGGCGTCCTTGATGAGCTGGTCGTTGACGACCTTGAGCATGGCCCGCTCGAAGCCCTTGACGTGCGTGCCGCCCTCGGAGGTGGGGATCGTGTTGACGAAGCTCACGATCTTCGTGTCGAAGCCCTTGACCCAGCGAGCGGCGATGTCGATCGTGCAGGGACGGACGACGGTGCTCATCTTCCCGTCGACGGGCACCTTCTCCTCGAAGTTGGCTTCTTCGTGGATCGCCATGACGTCGGTGACGGGCTCGCCGATCGACAGATAGTCGACGTAGTCGCTGAGGCCGCCTGCGGCGACGAACTCCTCGGGATCACGACCGGCGCCGCGGCGGTCGTGCAGCTTGATGTGGAGTCCGGGAACGAGGAAGCAGACGCGAGCGACGTGATCCCGGACCGTCTCATAGGAGATGGTGGCGTCTGGGTCGAAGACGTCGAGGTCTGGCCAATAGCGGACTCGAGTGCCGGTGCGACTGGCCGGAATCTTCTTGACCTTGGCCAACGTGGAGCCGGGTTTGAACGCACCCGACTTGAGGTAGTTGCCGGGCACCCGCTCGTTGAAGCAGAG
>CALLIQ010000031.1 GCA_938008925.1 uncultured Acidimicrobiales bacterium | reverse complement strand
GCATCGCCGGGGCGGGTGCCGCGCGACACAACGGCGCGAAACGCCGACAGACAAGGCTATTGGTCCAACCCCGCGAAACACACGCGATCGACGAAACTTGCGCGCGTGTGGTGTATAGCCCAGCGGGCGGGTCAGGCGGTGCGCCCAGCGGACGAATCGGGCGGTGCGCCCGACGGCCGGGTCAGGCGGTGTGATCAGCCTCCGGGTGATCAGCCTCCGGCCGGTCTGTGGCGGCGGCATCACGCCCGAGTGACGACCTCACCGCCGATGAGGACGTCGGTCACTGCGAGGTCGTCGTCGAACACCACGATGTCGGCGCGGGCGCCGACGCCCAGATGGCCACGATCGGTCTCGCCGATCAGTCGGGCCGGGACGGCACTGGCGCTCGCGACCGCTTCGGCTGGCGTGCACCCCGTGATCTCGACGAGGTTCCGGACCGCCTCGTCCATCCGCAGTGCGCTACCGGCGAGGGTGCCATCGTCGTTTCGCACGGCTCTGCCGTCCGACACCGCTCCCCGATCGGCGAACTCGAACCGACCGGCGGGCTGCCCCATCGCCGCGACCGCATCGGTCACCAACACGAACCGCGAGGGGCCGAGGGCCCGCCATGCGAGGCGAACGGCCACCGGATCGACGTGGACCCGGTCGACGATCACCGATGCCGACAGCCGCTCGTCGCTCAGAGCCACGCCGACGAGATTGGGTGAGCGGTGGCCGAACGACGCCATCGCGTTGAACAGGTGGGTGACGCCAGCCATGCCGGCATCGACAGCGGCTGTCGCCACCGCGGCATCAGCGGTGGTGTGCCCGCCGAACACGACGATGCCTCGGCCGACGAGGGCTTCGATGCATTCGAGCGCGCCGGGGAGCTCCGGGGCGAGCGTGACCAACCGGACCCCGCTGGCAGCGTCCCACGACTCGATGACCGCCGCCGATGGCTCGACCATCATCGAGGCGTCGTGTGCCCCCCGCCGATCGGGGTTGAGGATCGGACCTTCGAAGTGGGCGCCGATGGGCTCGGCTCCCACGAATCCGGACGGTCGCCGAGCGAGCGCCTCGAGCAGGGAGGACCGGCGCGACGAAGGCCCCGTGATCAAGGTCGGCAGAAACGCCGTGACGCCGGTCCGAGCCAGCCGGCGGCCCAGTTCCCACACGGCTGTCGGATCGGTCGCCAGGTCGAGGCCGTAGCCGCCGTTGATCTGCAGGTCGATCAAGCCCGGGGCGACACGACGCCCGGCGACGTCGAGCTCGTCGGCGCCATCCCATGCTGCCTGGACCGACGCCGCTCCCGTACCAGTCCCGCCAGCGCGAGCTCCGCGCACATCAATGACGTGTCCGTCGTCGATGAGAAGATCGCATTCGACGAACGAGGTGTCGACCAGGCACCGACCGCCGGTGACCCGGATCAGCCGTTCGGTCACATGGATGCGCCCGCGAACGAGACCAGCGCGTTGATGACTCCGCCGATGGCGTCTTCCGGTTCTTCGATCACCCCGAGAGCGCCGAGGACGCCGACCGTGTTGAAGACCATGTGAGCGATGATGGCGGGTCCGAGCCGATCGAGCTTCGCCACCAGCACGCCGAGCACCGCCCCGACGAGGCCGATCACCGAGAAGAGCACCGCCGTTCCCTTCCAGCCACCGCCGATGAAATGCGGCAAGGTGAAGATGATGGTCGATCCGATCACGGCGGAAACGATTCCCATCCGCTTCTCGATCGCCCGCAGGCACAACCCCCGGAAGAACAGCTCCTCGACGACCGGGGCACCGACGACCACGGCGAAGATGAACACGAACAGCCAGGGCGTTCCCTCGGCGTCGTTCAGAAAGGCCGTGTTGTTGGCTGCCTCTTCGTCGTCCAGGCCGACGAGCTCGGTGACGACGAACCCGACGCCACCCGCCAGGATCAGCATTCCGAAACCGGTGAGCGGGCCGATCCAGAGGTCGGCTGGCTCGAATCGCAGACGCCAGTCGCGTACTGGTCCGAGGCCCTTCCACTTGCTGACGATGAAGGGCCAGACGCCCTGACCGGCTTGCTGAGCAAGCAAACCGGAGGCGAGGACGGCGATCGGGAGATCGGTCGACTCGCCGGAGGCGATGGCCTCGATGGAGTCGAACGAAACGAACACCAGCCCGACCACCGTGCCGAGGATCGCCATCATGATGATGAAGGGCAGGCTCAACAAGATGTCGCCCATCCCCCACCACGGGCGTCGATCGACGGGCGGTGGCGGATAGCCGACGTGCGGTTGGTACGCGGCCGGACCCGTTGTCGCTCCGGTCGGTGGACCGGGGGCGACCGGATACGCAGGAGCGATCGGCGCACCGGCCGGGGCGTGGGGTTGGGTTGGCGGGTGTGGTTGCGGGTGTGGCTGTGGTTGCGGTTGTGGATACGACGGCGGCGCTGGCGCGTGTCCTGCTGGCGGCGCCTGGCCGACCAGCGGCGGGCCGGTCGGCGGCGGGCCAAAGGGCCCGTGGTTCGCTTGCCCGTGATTCTCGCCAGCGGCTGAAGGGGGTTGGTCAGACACGCGTGCCTCCTCGAGCGGCGACGGAGGAACCCGCCAGGATCGTCGCCAGCTCCTCGAGTCGGCGGTAGGAGTTTCCGGCGATGAATCGATCGGTGTGCGGAAGTGCGGCCGCCATTCCCGCGGCGAGTGGCGCATAGCCCTCGGTCGCCTTCAACGGATTGACCCAGATGAGCTCGTGGGTCACTCGATGCAACCGCTGCATCTGTTCGCCGAGCTCGGCGGGGTCGCCGCGATCCCACCCATCGGAGAGGATCACGACGACGCTCCCTCGAGCCATACCCCGAATTCCCCACTGGTCGTTGAACAGCCCGACCCCTTCACCGAGGCGAGTGCCGCCGGCCCAGTCCTTCACGTCGGGGGTGGCGGACCGGATCGCAGCGTCGGGATCGCGGTTGGAGAGCTGACGGGTGATGCGGGTGAGGCGAGTGCCGAGGGCGAAGGCCTCGACCCGTCCACGGGCGACGACGGCGGCGTGGACGAACCGGATCAGGGCTCTCGCGTAGGTCTCCATCGAGCCGGAGACGTCGAGGATCAGCACGAGCCGTCGGGGTCGAGTGGCGTTGTCGGTGAACGCTCGCTTCATCGGCTCACCGTGATGGCTGATCGCCCAGCGGACCGTGCGGCGGAGATCGGGTTGATCGCCGCGGCCCTTGACGGGAACCTGCCGCCTGCTCGATCGGCGGTGCGTGGTGAATCGAAGCTGCGTCATCAACCGGCTGAGCTGCTCGAGTTCTTCTTTCGTGCAGTTGCCGAAGTCCTTGTCGGTGAGCACTTCCGATCGACTGAAGCGAACCGACTGGATGTCGCCGGGGGGCGAGACTTCTTCATCGTCATCGCTGGAGTCGTCGTCGCCGGAGTCGAGGGCCAGGGTGATCGGGGGTGGTGTGCCCTCGACGCTCATGAACTCCGGGTGGCGTCCCTGCCAGAAAGCGGCGAACGCTCGCTCGAACATCGGGAGGTCTTCGGGGCGGCGAACCAGTGTCGCCCGG
>CALLIQ010000030.1 GCA_938008925.1 uncultured Acidimicrobiales bacterium | reverse complement strand
GCCCTGTCGATCGCCTCCGAGAAGAAGCCCGACGCGATCATCGACATCGCTACGCTCACGGGGTCGGTCTCCGCCGCCCTCGGGTCGAACATCGCGGGCCTCATGGGAACCGACGAGTCGGTCATCGGCCGTATCGAAGCCGCAGCGGTCCCGACCGACGAGCAGGTCTGGCATCTGCCGTTGCCCACCGAGTACCGCAAGCAGCTCGATTCCGTTGTGGCCGATCTCAAGAACATCGGCAGCGGTCCCTATGGTGGCGCACTCGTCGCTGGACTCTTCCTCAAGGAGTTCACCGCCGGCGTGCCGTGGGCGCACATCGATCTCGGGCTCTCGGCGATGACCGACTCCGAGGATGGGATCAAGACCAAGGGTGGCACCGCCTTCGGTGTTCGCCTGATCGCCTCGGCGCTCGAGAACTGGGCCTGACGGGCGGCCATGCTCAAACGGGGGTTTTGACCCTCGCCCAACCGATCAAGACTCGGCCCGAGATGCCGATGGAACTCCGACGTCCGAGATGTGATGCCGGAGGCCTTGAGTTCGTGGCGGTTGTCGACAAACCAACAGCACAGGCGCCCAATTCGGGCGGAGCGACCCTGTCGTTGCGCAGCGTGCGGACGAAGGCGTTCCAAATCACGGCCGACCTGGCGGTCGCCGCGCTCGGCATCGTCATCGCCGCGCTCGTTCGCCCCGCCGGACCGGACGCGTTGATCGGCTCCGCGCTGCTCCTCGGCGCATGGGCGCTCTGGATGGGGCGAGTGCGCCTCTATTCCTCGCGTTTCATCACCCGTCGCGCCGACGAGATCCGACGCATCCTCGACGCCGGCATGATGGCTGCTGCCTCCGTTGGCGTCGGCGCCTTTGCATTCGACCTCGACCTCGACCGTTTCTGGCTGGTCGCAGCGACCGGGATCGGCGCCCTCGGGCTCACGATCGAGCGCGAGGCCGTTCGCCGTCGCTTCGCCACCATGCGGGCCCACGGGAAGCTCCGTCGGCGCGTCCTCATGATCGGCGACAACTCGGAGAGCCAGCTGCTCGAGAAGATGTTCGACGAGGAGACCTGGCTCGGATACGACGTGGTCGAGACCATCGACCCGACCCGCGTTGGCGATCCGAACGAACTGACCACCCGCGTCCTCCAAGCTGCCCGCGAAGCGAACGCCACCGGTGCCGTCGTCGCAGCCACCGCGATCGAGACTCGGCACAGCAACCGCCTCATCCGCGATCTCATCGATGCTGGCATTCACGTCGAGCTCAGCTCGACACTGGCCGACATCGATCCCAGCCGACTGACGGTTCGCCCGCTGGGCCGGTTCCCCGTCGTGTACGTCGAGCCCGTGCAGCGCAGCGGGTGGCGGGCCGCAGCGAAGCGGGCCTTCGACTTCACGCTCGCCTCCACAGCAGTCGTATGCCTCGCACCCGTCATGGCCGGCATCGCCGTGGCCATCAAGCGCGGCTCGAAGGGCCCTGTCTTCTTCAAGCAGTCTCGAGTAGGCAAGGACGGCGAACCGTTCGACGTCATGAAGTTCCGAACGATGGTGCCCGACGCCGAAGAGATCCTCGCCGAGCTGCAAGAGGCCAACGAAGGGGCTGGCCCGCTGTTCAAGATGAAGGACGATCCGCGCGTCACCGGCGTCGGTGCCTTCTTGCGCAAGACCTCGCTCGACGAGCTGCCGCAGCTGTTCAACGTGATGAAGGGCGAGATGAGTCTCGTCGGCCCCCGCCCGGCGCTCGCATCGGAGATGTCGGCGTGGGAAGCCGATCTCTATGGTCGCCTTCGGGTCAAGCCCGGCATCACCGGCATGTGGCAGGTGTCCGGCCGAAGCGAGACCAGCTTCGAGGAATACACCCGCCTCGACCTCTACTACGTCGACAACTGGTCGCTGGTCGTCGATCTCACGATCTTGGCCCGCACCATTCCCGCCGTCCTCAAGTCCGACGGCGCGTACTGAGCGACCGACACCCGCCACCCGTGGGCCACAGGGCCTACGAGTGACAGATGTCGGCCCAGTGATCGAGACAAGGCCGACCCGTACCTTCCGGTGAATGGCATCTCGGCGGTTCTTTGGCGTGCTCGTCGGCACGCTCTGTCTTCTCAGCGCACTCTCCGGAGTTGCCCCGTCGCCCGTCGACGCGCAGGGCCCGACCGTCGGCCAGGTCCCCGATGGGTGGGAGGTGTCGCCAGAACCGGTGTCCACCTGGGGCGTCGCCACCCTGCTCCCATCCCAGACCGTGGTGTTCGAGAGCCTGGTGTGGGACTTCGCTGAGATCGACGGCGTCGTCTATGTCGCCGGCCGCTTCGGGGATGTCCAGGACGGCTACAACCGGCCACGCCAGTCACAGCCCTACCTCGCCGCCTTCGACGCCGACACCGGCGACTGGATCCCGAGCTTTGCACCGCAGCTCGACGGACCTGCCTTCTCGCTCGAGACGGACGGCACCCGCCTGTACGTCGGTGGCGAGTTCACCGCGGTGAACGGAACCGCCACGGGCCCGCTCGCAGCATTGACGCCGAACGGCGCCCTCGCCGGCGGATTCGACGCCGACATCACCTGGACGGCCGGCACGGCGGTCGTGATGGACCTCGACATCGCGAATGGGTCGCTCTACGCCGGAGGCAACTTCGCATGGGCGGGCGGCGACTTCGCACCTCGCTTGGCAAAGCTCGACCTGGTCACCGGTTCGCACGACACCGCCTTCGGTGGCGCTGCG
>CALLIQ010000029.1 GCA_938008925.1 uncultured Acidimicrobiales bacterium | reverse complement strand
CAGGTGGAACGCAGCGCCGATCTCCGACTCGACAAGACGCTCGACACGCAGGACCCGCGATCCGGTGGCACCGCACGGTGGACAATCGTGGTCACCAACGACGGCCCGTCGACGGCGACCGACGTGACCGTGTCCGACGATCTGCCCGACGGCCTCGTCGCAATCGCCACCACCCCGACGTGCGCCGGAGAGACGTCGCTCGTCTGCGAAGTCGGCGAGCTCGCCGTCGGCGCCTCGGCGACCATCACGCTCGAGACGTCGATCGCCGCCGACCTCGTCGGCGACATCGAGAACCGGGCGACCGCATCGGCCGCTGAGGACGATCCGACCGACGCAGAAGGCAGCGCGACCGCAGCGATCTCCCGCTCCAATGCAGCGCTGGCGATCACCAAGACCGGAGCGTCGACGAGCCTGTCGAGCGGGTCGACCGTCGTGTGGACCGTCACCGTGACGAACGACGGTCCCGATTCGATCGTGACCACCATCGACGTCACCGACGAGCTCCCTGCGGCACTCGCCTATGCGAGCCACGTCGCTCCCGACGGGGTCTCGTGCGCCGCCGACGGACAGTCGTTCCGCTGCTCGATCGACGGCCTCGAGGCCGGAGCGTCCGCGGAGATCATCATCACGACGACGTCACGCATCGATGCCGCCGAGGTGACGAACACCGCAACGGCGGCCGCCACGGGACTGAACGGCGGTGATGGTGACGACGGGACCGTCGTCGTCGCATCGACCGCAATCGCTCGAGCCCCGGTCAGCACCATCGCATTCACCGGAGCGTCGACGGCCAGCCTGATCTTCCTGGCGGCGCCCTTGCTCATCATGGGCTTCCTCGCCGTCCAGATGTCGCGGCGCTACGAGGAGCTCGAGTCGGATCCGAGGCTGGACGGCTGACGCCGACTTGCCTCCCGCCAGCATGTCGTTGTGAGATGGCGTCGCTGTTGATCCACACCGGACCGGCACCGACGCAGCCATCACGGAGATGACATGACCGACGAGACCACCGACGCACCCGCCGTTCTCACCGAGCAACGGGGCCGCGTGTTGATCATCACGCTGAACCGACCCGAGGCCCGAAACGCCATCAACGGCGCGCTCTCCCACGGCCTGTGGGATGCGACGAAGCAGCTGAATGACGATCCCGGCCTCACGGCGGGCGTGCTCACCGGCAACGGTGGTGGCTTCAGCTCGGGCATGGACTTGAAGGCGTTCGCTCGAGGCGAGGACATCGGGCCGATGATGGAATTCATCAAGGCCGGCGCGGAGAAGCCGCTCATCGGCGCCATCGAGGGCTTCGCCATCGCTGGCGGCTTGGAGCTCGCGCTCTCGTGCGATCTGCTCGTCGCCGCGACCGGCGCCAAGCTCGGCATCCGGGAAGTCAAGGTCGGCCTGTTCGCTGCCGGCGGCGGTGTGATGCGCCTGCCGAGTCGGGTCGGCTACGCCAAGGCCATGGAGATGGCCATCACCGGTGACAACATCACCGCCGAGGAGGGCCTGCAGTACGGATTGATCTCCGAGATCACCGAGCAGGGCGGCGCCCTCGACGCGGCCATCGCACTCGCCGAGCGGGTCGCCAAGAACGCCCCGCTCGCCGTCGCAGCGTCGAAGCAGCTCGTGAAGGCCGCCAGCCAGGGCTACGACGAGGAAGAGCTGTGGGCCTTGCAGGCCACGCTCCAGGGCAAGGTGTTCACTTCCAACGACGCAAAAGAAGGCCCGAAGGCCTTCGCCGAGAAGCGCGACCCGGAGTGGACGGGCACCTGAGCCCGCCCCATGGGTAGGGTCTCGGCGGTGGACGTCATCTCACTGCTCAAGAGCCATCGATCGATTCGCAAGTTCACCGACGAGCCAATCGACGAGTCGGTCCTGACCGACATCGTCGCTGGCGCGTTGGCGACCGCGACCTCGTCCAACCTGCAGGGCACCACCGTGATCCGGGTCCGCAACCCCGAGACCAGGGCGGCCATCGCCACCCTGGCCGGGGGTCAGACCTACGTGGAGACGGCTGCTGCCTTCTATGTGTGGTGCGCCGACCTCCACCGCTCAGCGGTCGCCTGCGACATGGCCGGCGGAGACTTCCACGACGGCATGACCGAACACTTCGTGATCGCCGCCGTCGACTGCGCCCTCGCCGCCCAGAGCGCAGCGGTCGCGGCCGAGTCGCTCGGTCTCGGTATCTGCTACATCGGCGGCATCCGCAACGATCCAGCCCAGGTCACCGAACTGCTCCAGCTGCCCGAGCAGGTGTTCCCGGTCTTCGGCTTCTGCATCGGACACCCGGACCAGGACCCGGCCGTGAAGCCTCGCTTGCCGTTGTCGGTCACCCTGAAGGACGACGTCTACGACGAGACGAACGATCGCGCCGGCATCGAGGCCTACGACGAGCAGATGCGGGCCTACTACTCGGAGCGGACCAACGGAAAACTCGACCGGACCTGGAGTGCCGACATGTCGGCGCTCCTGGGCAAGGAGAGCCGTCCGTTCATGAAGGACTACCTCGAGGGTCAGGGTTTCGCCACCCGCTGAGGGTCCACCCTGAGCATCGCCCGTTCACCTCCGGGGGTGACCAGGGTTCTCACCGACGGCCCGCCGATCCGGGCCGTCATAGGTTCGGTTCATGGACACGAACCAACCCGTCGGGCTCGCCAAGAACGTTGCGATCGCCATCACTGCGGCGGCCGCGGCAGCCGTCGTCGCCATCGCCTTCGCCCTCTCCGGCGCTCAGGACCCGGCAAGCCGGGCCGCAACGGTCGCCGCAGCCGACACGGCCGCGACCCTGCCGATCACGATCGAGGTCTTCGATCCCGTCCATCAACGGTCGGTCGAGGCCTCGCATTGGGCGCCGACGGGCAATCGCAATGCGCTCGTCGTGCTCTCACACGGGTTCGCCGGAGATCGCACCTCCCTCGACGACAGTGCAGCGCGGCTCAACGAGGCCGGGTTCACCGTGATCGCTCCCACCCATCCGGATCTGGCCGGGTTGGAGAGCGGCGTCGCCGACCTCGACCCGCTGGTCCTGCGGCCTCGCCATGTCTCGCTCGCCATCGACGCTGCGGTCGAGCGCAATGGACGGTCATTCGATGAGGTCGTCGTCATCGGTCATTCGATGGGGGCCTTCACCGCGCTGCGAGTGGCCGGTGCCGACGTCGAGGTCGGCGCACTGCTCGACGACCACTGCGCTACCGAGCCCGCTGACGAGGTGCTCTGCTCGCCACGGGCCACACCGCGCTTCGAGCAGGTCGTCGGCATGAACGCCGTCGACGATCGGGTCACCAGCGTCGTCCTCCTGGCACCCGCATACGGCCCACTCTTCGACGCAGCCAGCCTCGAACTCGATCCCTCGGTGCTCGTCGTGACCGCACGAGACGACGCACTCGTATCGGCCGCCCAGACCGATGCCCTCGTCGGTCGAATGGTCGAAGCCGACTCGTTCGACCAGCGTCGACACCACACCATCGATGGTGGCCACTTCGTGTTCCTGCGCCCGTGCAGCGCCGAAGAAGCCGACGCGATGCCCGTCGCTTGCGAAGGAAGCGAACTCCGAGCCGCCGCACACCTCGAGCTGATCGACGGGGTCGTGCTCGACTTCCTCGACGGCGACGCTCAGGCCACTCGCTGACCCTGCTGCACGACCATGGCGACACGATTTCGCAGATCGGTGGTGTCGAGCGCCGTGCCATCGAACACGGCGAGATCGGCTGCCTTGCCGACCTCGACGGTTCCGACCTCGTCCTCGATGCCCATCAGTTCAGCGGCCACGCGGGTCGTCGCTTCGAACACGGCGCCTGGCGACATCCCGAGCGACGCCATCTCGGCGAGTTCTCGCAGGTTCTGACCATGAGGGGTCACGCCCGAGTCGGTGCCCATCGCGATCTTCACCCCAGCGCTGATCGCCTTGGCCACCGACTCGCGATGCACATCGACCACGCCCTTCGCCTTGTCGATCACGGCCGTCGGCATGTCGACACCGCGCTCAGCGGCATCGATCACGCCCATCGGAGCGATGAGGGTCGGCACCAAATACGTGCCCGCCTCGAGCATCATCTCGATCGCCTCGTCGTCGAGATAGATGCCGTGTTCGATCGATCGGATGCCGGCTCGAACGGCGTTCTTGATCCCCTCGGTCGCCTGGGCGTGCGCCATCACGAATCGATGGGCAGCCGTTGCTTCGGCCACGAGCACGTCGAGCTCGTCCGGCATGAAGTGCGGATGCTGCGGGTCGTCGCGGGGCGAGAGCACCCCACCGGAGGTGCACACCTTGATGACGTCGGCGCCGGCGCGAATGAGCTCGCGCACCTTGACCCGCATCTCCTCGGGGCCATCGACGATGTTGTGGGGCCGGCCCGGATGGGCATCGAGCATCCCCGGCATGTGTGCGCCGCACACCTCCCAGTTGTCACCGTGGCCGCCGGTCTGCGAAAGGATCGAGATCGAGAGCTGCATGCGGGGCCCGGCGATGAGGCCCTCGTCTCGGGCTTCCTTCACGCCGAGGTCGGAGCCACCGGCCTCGCGCACCATCGTGATGCCGCACGCGAGCGTGCGCTGCATGCGCTCCGCGGCTCGGAAGAAGTTCATGGAGAACGGCGTCTGGGCGTGCGTGTTCGGGCTGAAGTCGCCGTCGGCCATGAAGTGCACGTGGCAGTCGATGAGGCCCGGGGTCACGAGCTTGCCCGAGCAGTCGATCACCTCGTCGCCGTCACCAGCGTGGCCGGCGAGACCCGGACCGATCTCGGCGATCCGACCGTCCTCGATCGCGATGTCGATCGACGGCGACGTGAGCTCACGGCTCGTCCCGTCGAACAGCGTTGCGTTGGCCAGGACGAGGCGGGAAACGTTCGTCGACATCACCGGCCCTCGAAGCTCGGTTCCCGCTTGTCGACGAATGCTTGCGAGGCCTCCTTGTGGTCCTTCGTGATGCCGGTGTGGCGGTGGTGGGTCGCCTCCAAGTCGAGCGTCGTGGCCAGGTCACCGGCGACCGACCGATTGATGTTCTCCTTCATGTACCGGTAGGCGATCGGCGGTCCAGCGGCGAGCCGTGCCGCCATGGACGTCCACGCGTCCTCGTAGTCGTCGGCGGTGGCGACCGTGTTGACGATGCCGAGCTCGGCCGCGGTGGTCATGTCCATGCGATCGGGCAGGAAGTACAACTCCTTGGCCTTCGCCGGACCGACGAGTTGGGTCAAGAACCACGTGCCCCCGTAGTCGCCGGCGAGGCCCACCCGAGCGAAGGCGGTGGTGATGATGGCGGTGTCGACGGCGACGCGGAGGTCGCAGGCGAGGGCGAGCGACAGACCGGCGCCGGCCGCCGGCCCCGGGAGCGCAGCGATCGTCGGCTTCGGCATGTTGAACAGTGCGCCGGCGGTGTTGCGGTGACTCAGCCGTTGCTTGTGCACGCCGGCGTCCCACGACGAACCACCGCCGCCAGCACCGTCGCCCTCGGCGAACCCCTTCACGTCTCCGCCGGCACAGAAGGCTCCGCCGGCACCGGTGAGCACCACGCAGCGGACGTCGTCGGCTGTCTCCACCTCGACGAGCGTCGACGCGAGCCCGGTGAGCATCCCGTCCGTCAGTGCGTTGCGACGCTCCGGCCGGTTCATGGTGATGACGGCGACTCCCCCGTCATCGACCTCCGCTTGCAGGTGTTCGCTTCCGGTTTCGATCGTGCGGCCCATGGGGTCCCCTTCGCAGATGGCTCGGCCGCCATCTTGCGCCACCGGCGCGGGCGACACCAGTCTCGCCCGACACGCCGCACCGGAATTGGCGGACACCCCCGTTGGTGAGAGGGTGCACGGTGATGACGACCGACTCGCTCACGCCAACGGGCGACGCCGTGCCCGCGACGGCGTGGCGAGCACTCGCGGTCGGCGCGGCCGGCTTCGTGCTCGTGGGGTTCAACGGCACGGCGACGAACATCGCCTTCGGCGACATCGCCGCCTCGTTTCCGAACGAACCGGAGACCACCGTCGGGTTTGTCTCATCCGGCTACCTCGTCGGGACAGCGGCGTTCTTGCCGCTCGCTGGCCGAATCGCCGACCGCACCGGTCGACGGCGAGTCTTTCTGCTCGGGGTCGCTCTGTTCGGCCTCACCGCGATGGTCTCCGCGATCGCGTCGAACATCTGGGTTCTGGTCGCCGCTCGTTTCGTGCAGTCGATCGGTGGAGCGCTGGTGATTCCTGCCTCGCTGTCGATGGTGCTGCCCCTGTTCCCGGTCGGACGACGATCGAGCGCTGCGAGATTAGCAACCTCGCTGACGTGCGTCTTCGCGGGACCACGGGGCGAATCGACCAGTCGCAGATTGGGCGCTGCAACCTCTACGTGCGCAACTGCGCGAACATGGACATTGACGACCTCTCGATCGACTCGCTTGGTCGTGTGCTCGGAGATGGCTCGACGCGCCTTCGGATCTTGCGCTGCGACGTGACGTCCTACGGCTACATT
>CALLIQ010000028.1 GCA_938008925.1 uncultured Acidimicrobiales bacterium | reverse complement strand
GGAGCACGGCAAGGCAGAGGTGATCCAACGACCTCGGCTCGGGCTCGTCGACCACTTCCACACTTGCGGCGACCTGACCGAGCGATTCGGGGCCGTCGTACTGCTCGAGGACGACCTCACCGTCGGACCGGGAGCTCATCGCTGGGCGTCGAGCGCCCTCACAGCCGCAGCCGGTGACGATCGAATCGCCGGCGTCTCGCTTTCGGCGCCGTGGTTCGACGGGTATCGACAGCACCGCTTCGAACCCGTGCTCGACGGCTCGGATGGCTTCTTCCTCCAGGTGCCGTGGTTCCACGGCATGGCGTGGACCGACGACATGTGGCGCCGATATCGCTCGTGGCGATCAGCGAACGCCGCCGCCGACGCTCCTGATCAGACCGCCATCCACGAAGCGTTCGACTCGCTCGATGGTGACGAGTGGTTCCCCGACGCGGTTCGCTACCTGGTCGCCACGGACCGGACCTACCTCTTTCCCCGCCTGGCCCATGCGACCAACCACGGCGACGCCGGCCAACACTTCGACACCGCGAGCCCCTTCTTTCACGTTCCCGTGCAGCTCGACTCCCCGCCGGCGTGGCATCTCCTCGGCCTCGACGAATCACTCGCCGTCTACGACGATCACATGGAACCGACCGAGGGCGTGCTGCGTCGGTTGTGTGAACGATTCGGCGGGCCCGATCTCGGCGAGGAACCGATCACGGTCGATCTCGCTGCGAATCGCGATCTCGATCGGGTGACGACCGAGCGAATCATCACCACTCGGCCGGTGACCCGTGCCGCGGCGTCGTGGGGCACGACACAACGCCCACTCGCCATGAACGTCGTGAACCAGACCCCTGGCGACGGCATCAGCCTCGCCCTCGTCCGCGACGTCGACCGCAGCCCTGCGGCGGACCGGACGACCGACGATCGTCTGGCCGATCACGATCGACACGGCAGGGCCCCGAGAGGCGGCCGCTTCACCCGAACCGTCCGCGACCGGTCTCGCCAGCTCGTCGATCGGCGCCGGGCGACTCGAGATCGCCGTCGTGGTTGACCCGGGCGAACCCGCCCCGCTCATGACGCCGGCTGCCCTGTTGGGCGGCCGAGCCGAAGCGGTGACGCCCGACGTCGTGCTCGTCTTCTCGATGGCCCACGCTCCGAAACGGGCCGCGTGGTCGCGGAACAAGCAGAACCCCGCACCGTTCCGACACGTCGTCCGCCACCCGGAGGTGTGCGTCGTCGTCGCGGCCGGTCCCGGGGCGCCCACGGCGGCCATCACCGTCGAGTTTCTCGCCGAACTCGGTGCACGACGCATCGTGTCGGTCGGAGTGGCGGGCGCCATTGACCCCGACCTCGCGCCAACTAGCCTCGCCGTCGTGGAGGGGGCTGTGAGCCATGACGGAACGTCGATCGCCTACGGGGCCGATCCAGCGCGCCCCGAACCGGCGTCGACCGAGCTTGCACGCCTCCTCACCGATGACCTCGACGTCGACCGCCGGGTCGTGGCCATCACGACCGACACGCCGCTTCGGCACACCGCAGCCGACATCGAGGCGTTCGCGCCCGTTGGATCGGTGATCGAGATGGAGTGCGCCGCATTGTTCGCTGCCGCTCGAACCGTCGGCGTCGACTGCGCGTCCGTCGTTGCAATCAGCGACTCCTACGCAGACAACACATGGAAGCTGGGCGACCGACAGGGCGCCGATCGAGCCGCCGCCGAGGCGGTCCGCACGATCGTCGACTCGTTGACCGACCCGACAGCGACGTCGGAGCGAAAGGCACGCCAATGACCGATTCGCCAGCAAGCCGAACGCGAGCCAGCCACACCGGAGCGGGCCGGATCGATGTCGATTCGCCCGAGCCGGGCGGCCTGCTCGATGCGGTCGTGGCAACGGTCGCGTACGCCGACGTGTTCGACATGCCGATCGACGGTGAGCGCCTCTATCGCTTCCTGGTGGGCCACGAAGCACCGCTCAGCGATGTCCGGGCGGCGACCGCTCATCTGGTCGACGTCGGCCGACTCGGGCGACGCGACGATCTGTACTTCCTTCCCGGGCGGGAGGACGTGTTGTCCATTCACGACGAACGGACGGCTCGGGCCGTCACGATGTGGGATGCGGCCGAGCGTTGGGGCCGCCGGATCGGGGCTCTGCCGTTCGTGAAGGCGGTCGCCGTGACGGGTGGCCTGGCCGTCGACAGCGTCGCCGACCACGACGACATCGATTACTTCATCATCACTCGACCGGGACGCCTCTGGCTCACCCGGGCCCTGATCCTGGTGCTGGTCAAGGCCGCCGCCCGCGACGACATCGAGCTGTGCCCGAACTACATCGTCAGCGACCGGGCGCTCGATTTCGACGACCAAACGATCTACGTCGCCCGGGAGATCGCCCAGATGATCCCGCTCGTCGGGGCCGAGCACTGCGTCAATCTCCGCAAGCGGAACGATTGGATGTTCGATCATCTTCCCAACGCCACCGTCGCTGGCGATCTGACACGCGCGGGCGATCTCGAACAGTCCACGGCATCGGCGCTCGGCGAACGACTCCTCGCCTCACGCCCGTTCGCGCCGGTGGAGCGCTGGGAGATGCGCCGCAAGATCGCCAAGCTGCAGACCGTCACGTCGCGTCGGCCCGAGGTGGGCACGCCAGACGAGTCGTCGTTCTCGCCAGAGGTCTGCAAGGGACACATGGTCGGCAACGCCGCCGGCATCGACATCGCATGGCGGGAACGAATCGCCGCAGCCCGTCTCCCACGCTGATGACCACCTTCGACGTTCACGCGCCCGGCTACGACGCGGTGGCCGCGTCACCGCTCGGCGTGTCCTACCGCGACCGCGTTCGAGCGCTCGTCGTTCGAGCCCTCGATGTCCGGGCTGCCGACGAGCGTGTGCTCGCCCAGCCCGGCTCCTCGGAGCGGGCACTCGACCTCGGCTGTGGAACCGGCCTCGACGCGCTCTGGCTCGCGAACCGAGGCTTCGAGGTTCGAGGCTTCGATGCGTCGGCCGAGATGGTCGATCACACACGCCGGCGAATCACCCACGCCGGTGAGCGAGCGTCGATCGATCAGCGCGATCTCAACGAGGACGAACCGCTCGGAGACCCGTCCAGCATCGACCTCGTGCTCGCGAACTTCGGCGTCGTGAACTGCATCACCGACCTCGAAGCGTTCGGGTCCCGTCTCGCCGACGTCACGCGTCGCGGAGCGGTGGCCGTGATCGTCTCGATGCCCCGCCGTTGCCCGACCGAGTGGGCACAGGCCGTCGCCACGGCAACACCCGCGCTCGCCCGTCGTCGCCGCGACGGGGTGGCAGCCGGCGGCTACGAGGGTCTTCCCCTCCGCTATCGCGACGCCCGCGCCATCGCCGAAGCGCTGTCCGACCACTTCGATCTCATCGGGTGCGAAGCCCTCGGGACCGTCGCTCCCACGTTCGAACAACGCCGGTTGGTCGACACCCGGCCCCGCCTGCTCGCCGCCCTCGACCGGGCTGATCGTTTCGTGTCGCCGGTCGCCTCCCGGCTCGGCGTCGGCGACCACCACGCCGTTGCGCTGCGTCGGCGCGACCGATGAGCTCGTCGATCGGAACCACCGGGTTCAGGCTGCGGCGCGCCGGCGCAACGATCAAGGGCGGCGACACGGCGCAGGGCATCGCGGTGGATGGCATCGCGGTGGAAGGCATCACGGCGCAGGGCATGACGGTGGATGGCATCCTCGACTTCGTCTCGCCCCAGCGCCGAGCGGCGGTCGAGCGTTTCGCGGCCGAGTACGCCGCGGTGCGCATCGCCGAACAGCGAAAGCCGCTCTCGGCCGAGGCGATCGAGGCACTTCCCTACCGCGATCTCTCGGGTGAGCTCGACGACATGTGGCAGGCGAGAGCGGCGTCGTTCGATCGGCTCATGGAACGGGTCGGCCGGCTCACCCCCGGGTCGATGATCGACGTCGGCGGCGGCTGCGGGTGGCTGGCCAGACGGTTTGCCGAGCTCGGCTGGGCGGCATCGGTCGTCGACATCACCGTCGACGGCGACGGCCTCGGCGCCGCGGCGCAACTCGACGAGCAACTACTCCTCGCCCGTGCCGAGATGGACGACCTGCCCTTCGAAGACGCGTCGGTCGACCTCGTCGTCTTCAACGCGTCGCTCCACTACGCCCCCGACGTGGTGACTGTGCTCCACGAGGCCGCACGAGTCGTCGCTCCCGGCGGGACGAT
>CALLIQ010000027.1 GCA_938008925.1 uncultured Acidimicrobiales bacterium | reverse complement strand
GGGCGGCTCCATGATGTGGCTGTCGGCGTCGTGGAAGATGCGGCCGGAGGCGTAGGGCATGGAGACTCCCGTGAGGTGCGCCGTCGAGTGCGGCGGTCGGTTCGTGGGTCAGCTGAGCGCTGACGCGAACCTAGCGCTCGGGCGGTTCTGGGGGCGAAGGCGGTCGACGGGTCGGGGGCTTGCCCGCCCCCGGCGGCGCGTTGTGCTTCGGATAGGTCGGCTTGGTCTGGCGCCGGAGGTTCGACGGCGGTTTCGGCGGACCGGCGGGTCGTGGCGGCGTCTCACCAGTCGCAGGGCTCGGCGGTTTCGGCGGAATCGCCGATGACGGCCGGGGCGGAACCGTGCCCGACGAGCGCCGGTTCGCGGCCTCGCTGGCCAACAGATCGATCGCTCGGGCTGCGAGCGGATCAGCCATCGACAGCGCCTCGGCGACCTTCTCGATCGCCGCGACCATCGCGTCGGCCTGCTCGGAGTTGTCAGTCGGTTCGGGAGCGGCCACCTCAACGGTGACCTGGGCCGGTGGGATGTCGATCGGTGGGATGACCACCGGCGGGATCTCGATCGTCGGGATCTCGATCGCAGGCATGACGAACTCGGTCGGCGTCGGATCCTTGCGGGCCCCGAGACCGAAGCTCTCGCCGCCGAGCGCATCGGCCACGGTCTCGATCGCAGCGACGACTCGCGTCGCAGGGTCGCGCTCGTCGCCGCCAAGCCGCTGGCTTCGACGGAACGTGCCGAGCATGTCCGCCCAACGGGCTTCTTGCTCGGGGGTCATGGTCCCGCGGAGCTCGGCGAGCTTCAGCAGGTTCGACTCGGCTGCGCCGGTGAGCGCCTGCGACTCGGCGTTGTAGTGCTCGTCGATGATGCGATCGACCTCGTCCGACGTCATGGCCGGCAGGAGCTTCGAGGCCATCCTCGCCATGTTTCGATACGAACCCTGCAAGAGGAACGGCGGTTCGGTCCGATACTCGTCAGCCGTCGCGGCCGACGCGATGTACTGCCGGTTGACCGCGAGCACGACTCGCTGCACCTGGCGGAGATGGGTGAGCGTCGAGACGATCTCGACCACCTCGCTCGACGAGTAGCTGCCGACGAGAGACGACTCGTCGATCGGCTCGCCATCGGCGGCGGCGAAGAAGCGAGTGAGGTCGCCGGGGTCGGTGCCGGCCAGCGGCGCCAGGATCGGGTTCGCAGTGAGCGCGTTCTCGAGGTAGCTGCGTGCGAAGACGTCGGCGTTGCCGTCGAGCACGTCGCCGAGGTTGTACGTGTCGGCGCGGTTGGCGAGCATGTCGGGCACGCGGAACCGCTCGCCCGACTCGGTGTAGGGGTTGCCGGCCATCACCACGGCGAAGCGCTTGCCTCGCAGATCGAACGAGGCCGACTCACCGTTCCACACGCCTTCGACCCGACGCTGGGCGTCACACAGCGAGATGAACCGCTGGAGGAACTCCGCGTTCGTGTGCTGGATGTCGTCGAGATACAGGATGACGTTCGAGCCCGTGGCGAACGCCAGGTTGATCCGCTCGATCTCACGAGCCGCGGTGGCCGATGGCGCTTGGCCGGGATCGAGCGAGGTGACGTCGTGGCCGAGACCGGGGCCGGACACCTTGACCAGTGCCATGCCGAGCCGGTCGGCCAGGTACTCGACCAGGAGGGTCTTGCCGTAGCCGGGAGGCGACAGCAGCATCAACAGGCCGGAGCGAGCGCCGGTGCGGTCGTCGATCGTGCCGATCTGGCGAGCCAGGTTGTCGCCGATCAGGGGCAGGTAAACCTGGTCGATCAGCTGGTTTCGAACAAAGCCTTCGGGCACCCGGGGTTCGATCTCCTCGACCCGTAGCTCGTTGCGGAGATGATCGAGCGCCTCGCGCCGAGCTGCGCCGAAGTCGCGATGGGCCGGGAGCACGTGATCACGGTGTGCTTCGACCGCGGCGAGCAGATCGTCGACACGCCCCGTGAGACTGCCGTCGACGACGGTCCGGTGGCGACCGGTGAGGCCGGCGAACGACACCGCCGGGTCGAGGTCGACGATTCGACGCTCGAGGTCGGGCGTCAGCAGCGCGGCGACGATCTCGTCGACGAGCGCGTGCTCGTCTTCGCGCACCTCGCGGCGAACGTGGTCGCCGAGGAGGGCGATCGCGCCATCGAGGTCGTCGTCCATCTGGTCGACGAGCGTGCGCACGTCGGGCTGGGCGGCGATGCGATCGGTCAACTCGGCGGCCGCCCTGGTTCGGGCGAAGGCGAGACCATCGGGGGCCAGCAGCTCGTTCATGAGGTAGCGACCGACGGTGGGATCGTCGAGCTCCTGACCGAGTTCGACGGCGAGGGCCGCTCGAGTATCGGGATCGACCGACAGGACCGCTCCGGCTCGACCTCGGTCGGCCCAGCGGTCTCGCTGCTCGGGCGTCATGTGATGCGCCCACCAGATCTGGGCCCGGGCCCGAACCGCGCCCGGGAAGATGAGCGTGTCGGCTGCGAGCGCGCGCTGGCCGAGAACGGTCAGGATCAAGGCCGCATCGACATCGTGAACGCCGCGGTCATAGCCCTCGTCGAGACGCTGATCGACCTCGGCTCGCACGACATCGAGCACGGCGTCTTCGCGCTCGTCGGCCAACGCGGCCCGCACCCGCTGTCCCAGTTCGCTGGATGGGCGGTGGAGCATGGTGGCGACGAGATCACCGGCGAGAAAGGTCGACCGGTAGAGGTCGTCGTTCTCCGAGGCGAGTGGTTGCGTCCACAATTCCTGGTGGGCGAGGAGGCGGTCCGAGGTGATCGGCAATCGCAGATCGGTGCCCGTGAGCACCGCTTCGAGCTGGTCTTGTGACGGCACGATCGTGAGCTCTCGAGCACGATCGTCGACGCTGAACCGGTACCGGCCGAGCTTGACCGCATCGCCCTCGAACAGATCTTGCTTGTCTCGCAGCGCTCTCGCTGCTGAGTCCTTCGACGCGCCGAGCCGAGACTGGAGCTCGTCGGCTCGCACGGGCTCGCCGAGTTCGCGCAGGTCATCGACCAGTTTGCGAACCCGGGCGACCATCGGGTCGGCGGCGAAGAAGCCGTTGATGTCGTCGACCGAGCCGAGTGCTTCGGCCCGCTCCCCGACCCTGGTGAGCGTTCGGTCAGCTGCCGACACCAAGCGCTAGGCGCGCTGCTGGCGGTCGTCGACGAGCTGTTGCCTGCGACTCGACAGCGCTTCGGTGACCTGGTCACGCCGCTGGGAGAGTTCGTCGAGCTGGGCCTCCGTGCGAGGACCGGCGGTCTCGAGCTGCTCCAGCTGAAGGAGCAACCGGGCGAGCGCTTCGTCGCAGGCCTCGGGCGTGTTCGCTCTGCTGACCGATGCGGCGATGGACTGGCCGAACAAGCCGAGCTCGGTCGAGAAGGCGGCACCGGTCTCGGACTCGACGAGCGATTCGAGCTTGGCGTCGACGCCGGCTCGGACTCGGTTCAGCTCGGCGAGCACACCGGACACCTGCTCGAGGACCGATGTGCGCACGCGCGGGTCCTCGACGACGAGATCGCCGACGGTGCCAGCCACGAGATCCATCGACTCGGCGACGCCGTCGACCTCGACCAGGAGCTCGTTCGCTTCGAGCGACGACAGCGTGTTGGGAGTGCGGGCGGCGATGTCGACGAGGCCGTGGTGATAGGGCTCGAACGCACCGTCCGTGGCGAGGTGCGCGGCGGCGGATTGGGCGAGGTCGTTGTAGGTCGTCTCGGCTCGGCCGATCAGCTCGTCGACCCTGGCGACGTCGATCTCTCGTCGGTCCCTGACCGTGTGGAGATGACCGATGTTGCGGCGCACCTCGGCGAGACCGTCGATGTAGCCGGCGGTATCCCTTGGCGGGCTCAGGCGGAGGTCTTCGAGGACCCGGTCGACGTCTCGCTCGGCTTCTTCGAGGGCTTCGGCCGCTCCCGCCTGGACCTCTTGGAGGCGTTCGAACTCGTCGATGACCTGCTCTGCGACCGTGCGGATGTCGGTGGCTGGCGAGGCGAGGTCGCCGACCGACTCGTCGCCGAGCCAGTGGTGACTGTCGATGAAGCGACCGGCGCTGGCCAGGAGGTCGGCGTAGACCTCGGTCGATGGCTCGACGTCGGCGACGAGGCGAGCGAGCGCGAGTCCATCGGCGATCCCGCCGACGAGCGCGGGGTTGCCGATTCGATCGAACTTGGTGGCCTGGCGCGGCTGGGCGGCGTACCACTCGTCGCTGACGAACGGCGTCGACCAGACCTGGATGGGGTGGATGCGCGTCGGGTTCGGCTCCTCGCGGAACACGACCATGGTGCCGTTGTCGAAGATCGTGTGGCCGTGGCACGAGATCGGGGCGGTGACCTCTTGGCGAACGACGTTGTACGGCAGGAGGATCGATCGACCGCCGATGCGCTCGTGGAACACATAGAGCACGTCTTCACCGTTCGGCGATCGGACCACCTCGAGGAGCTCCATGTCGTCGACGTCGAGGTCGAACGTTCGCACCTCGCCCGTCTTGAGATAGATCCCCTCCGGGAAGATCAGACCCTGACCGTCGGGCAGCTGCCGGAACGCCTCACCGATGGCATCCATGCGGACAGCCGAGTGAACGAGCAGGTTGACGACGTAGTACCGGTGATGCGTCTCGCCGTACGGCAAGACGTCGAGCAGGACGAGTTCGCCCGCTCTCGCCCACTTGATCTGGCAGTCCTGCAGCGATTGGTCGGCGTGCTGCAGCCGATCGGACAACAGGAGCGTGCCGGCCCCGCCGTCGTCGAGACGGATGTCGAGCGAGCCGCCGATCGGGTCGACCATGACCCGCTCGTCGATGGCGACGTGGGTGGCGCCGACGTGCTCGTTCCGGGTGGTGAGTGTCCACTCGACGTCTTGGGACGCCGGGAAACGATGATCTCGTTCGCCTCGGGCGTCGAGGTAGCGAAGGGTGTTGTCCGGGTCGATCTGCCACCGCAGCACGCGAACGTCGTTGGCTCCACCACCGGTGCGGAACACGGCGAGCAACCGCTGGCCCGTGCGGTAGAGCTGTTGGAGCTCGGAGTCCTTGAAGTAGGTCTGGAGTTCGTCGAAATCCCGGTGGAACTGATCGTCGTCGAGGGCCGAGCCGCTGAGCCCCTCGGGGTTTGGCGAGAAGGTGATGGCGTCTGGCGAGTCGCCCACGGTCAGGTGATGGACGGCGAAGACGTCTTCGGAGCGGGTCTCGGCCTTGATGCCGGCTGCCACGTTGTACGCCAGCACGAGCTGGTCGCCGACGGTGGCGACGTCGCGGGGAATGGCGTTGGCCTCGGTGCGGACGCGTTCGGTGGCGATCAGCTCGAGGGTCGACGATCCGAAGGTGGTGAGACGATCGTCGTTGAGTCGATTGGCGCGAGCTGCGAGCTCTGCCGCGGCGGCGCTGAGCCGCGACCGGAGCAGCGCGTAGGTGCTCTGTGCGACACCGTCACCAGACGGCGAGGCACCGTCACCAGACGGCGATGCGCTGCCTCCAGACGCCGATGATCCAGCGCCGCCCGATTCGGCCGCCGGTTGCGCGGCCGCCGAAACGTCGGCGGGTGGATCGTCGATTGGTTGGTTCTCGCTCACTTCCCGATGCGACGCAGCAGGTCGGCGACCGAGAGGTCACGGATGCCGTCGGCACCGAGTCCCGAGATCGCCTCGGCGAGCTTGGCAACGAGATCGTCGTCGCCTTCACCGTCCATGTAGGGCGCAAGCGCGGTCGAGGCAACGCCGGAGTTCTCGACGAACCCATCGATGGACTTGCCCGTGCTGATGGCGCCGACGAGGCGGTCGACGAAGATGTCGGATCCACCGACGATGTCGATGTCGGCGTTCTCGAGACCGGCCTTCATGGCATCGGCTTGGGCGGTGGCGACACCGACCGTGGCTTCGACCTGGGCGAGGCGCACCTCGGTGTCGGCTTCGAGCTTGCGCACGAACTCTTCGTGCTCCTGGCCAACACCCTCGAGCTGACGCATCGCCTCGGCCTTGTCGGTGAGACCGGAGGCCTCGCCCTTGAGTTTGGCCTCGATGGCCGCAGCCTCGGCTGCGCCCTGCTCGCGGATGATGTCGGCCTTGGCCTTGTCGACGTTGACGGCAGCCATACCGAGCTTCTCCTCGGCGTCGGCACGGGCGGTCATGACGTCGACCTCGGCGAGGCCGCTGGCGGCGTCTTCAGCCTTGATGCCCTCTGCCATACGGATCTTGGCTCGGGCTTCGAGGTCGGCGGCCTCCATCTCGGCCTGGGCCAGGGTGAGCTGGCGCTTGGCTTCGTGAGACGCTGCGGTCTCGGCTGCTTCGGCGGCCTTGATGTCCTTGACGAGATCGCCCTGGGCAATCGCCTCGGCGGCGATGACCACGGCTTCGCGCTCGCGGTTTGCCTCTTCGACCATCCGCAGGGTGGCGATGGCTTCTTCCTGCTCGGCGACGGTCTTCTCGACGGCCACACGGCTGCGACGGATGTCGGCGATCGTTCCCATCTCTTCTTCGAGTGCCTTCTCGGCGGCGAGCGTCTCGACCTGGCGGCTCATGTCTTCGAGCTCGGCGGCCTTACGCACTCGCTCTTCTTCGACGGCGAGCACGCGCTCGCGGTTCTTGGCCGCCACTTCGACCTCACGCTGGAGGTTCTCCGCTTCGATGCCGAGCTTCTGCTCGACCTCGAGCGAAGCCATCTCGGCCCGCAGCTTCTCTTCGGCCTTGATCGTGTCGATCGTTGCCTGCTCACGGGCACGGACACCTTCGACTTCACGACGCTGGCGAGCCTCGGCATCGGCCTGCTGACGCTCGAGTTCGAGCACGGCCTCTTTGGTCTCGACGTTCTTCGCCGTGATCTGCTTGGCCTCTTCGTTCGAGGCGTCGTTGGTGGCGACGTGCTCGATCGCGGTGAGCTCGGTGATCTTTCGGATGCCCTGGGCATCGAGGATGTTGTTCGTGTCGAGCTGATCGAGAGGGGTCTGCTCGAGATAGTCGATCGCAACGTCTTCGAGGGCGTAGCCGTTGAGGTCGGTACCGATCACTTCGATGATCCGGTCGCGGAAGGACGAGCGCTCGGTGTAGAGGGAGACGAACTCCATCTGCTTACCGACGGTCTTGAGGGCTTCGGAGAACTTCGCGGCGAAGAGCTCCTCGAGCGTGACGATGTCGGATGCACGCTCACAGCCGATGGCTTGGGCCACCTTGATGACGTCTTCCTCCGCCTTGTTGACCCGGACGAAGAAGTTGACCTTGATGTCGGCTCGGATGTTGTCCTCGCAGATCAGACCCTCTGTGCCGCGACGATCGATCTCGATCGTCTTGACGGAGATGTCCATGATCTCGGCCTTGTGGAAGACCGGCACGACGGTGCGTCCGGTGAAGGTCACGACGACCTTGTTGGTCGTGCTGATCACCAACGCCTTGCCCTGCGGCACCTTTCGGTAGAGCTGTGACAGCACGAAGGCCACCAACAGCGCCACCACCATGACGATGACGATGACAGCGACCACGATCGCAATGACGGTTCCCATGTTTCCCTCTTCCTTTTCTCTCGAGCTTGATTGCAGACGAAACGACTCGGCGCTCCGAGAGCGCCGAGCTCGCTTTTAGGTGATCGCCTCGACGTCGGGTGAGACGAGGAAAATCCCGTCGTCGTCGACATCGACGATCAGGGCCTTGCGGCCAGCGGTCAGTTCGTTCTCGATCTCACACCGCACCTGAACGAGGTGGGTGGAACGCTCGGCGTCGAGCACCTCGGCCTGGCCGAAGCGGCGGTCGACGCGGCCCGTCTGGATCGTGCAGATCTTGCCGATGAGGTCGCGCCGGGTGATGTGGGGCGGGGCCTGGAAGAAGGGATGGAGGGCTCGGGCGAGACGACCGGTGAGGAAGATCGACACGACGAACGAGCCGAGAGCGATGAACGTGCCGATGAGCAGGGCGGCACTGGCCGCAGATGCAGCGATGACGAAGTTGGTGACTCCAGCGGAGACGGCCCAGCCGATCAACGACAGAATCGTGAACATCACGGTAAATGGCACGTGATGCAGATCGAAGGTTCGGAGCAGCGATGCGAAGGCGCCGACATCGGCTCCTCCATCGCCGACGTCTCCGCCACCCTCGATGTCGATCTCCGACTCGACCTCGAGGTCGATGCGCCCGGCGAGCACGGCGAAGACCCAGTACGTGAGCGACAACAGGAGCATCGTCGTGAAGACGACGGTCGGGAATCCGAACGACAACTCCAACAGACGTCTCAACTGGTGTCTCCTCCCTCGTGCCTCAGGTCAATCCGTAGCACGTCCCTCGCGGGGGTGAACGCGCCACATGGTGTTCTGATCTCAACGTCGGCGCAAGCGGAACGAGTTCCAGCTTTCCGATGGTTTTCGGCGAAGCTGTGAAAATGCCCGCCTCAGACCAGCCGGTGGCCGACCAATCCGAGACGCCTGAATCCCCGGCCGTTCAGCCGGAGACTCTCTTCCCACTCTCCTCCGACGTCCCGAACGACGTCGCGGTTCGATGTGGGAACGAAGTATTGACCTGGGCCGAGCTGGAGGACGCCGCCATCCGCTTCGCCAATCGCTTGATCGATGCCGGCATCACCGATGGTGCTCGATGGGCCGTTGTGGCCCGCAACCGCATCGAGTGGCCGGTGATGATGACCGGCAACGGCCGAGCCGGCGCTCGCTACGTCCCGTTGAACTGGCATCTGACCGCAGCGGAGATCGCCGAGCTGCTGGTCGACTCCGAGTCGAAGATGGTCGTCAGCGATCCCGAACACGTCGAGCGGGCACGCGAGGCGGCGGCACTCGCTGGCATCGACGATGTGCGTGTGCTCGGCGACGAGTTCGACGAGTGGATCGCTGGCGGTTCCGCGACACCACCGACGAATCGGCCGATGGGCTCGGCCTTGCAGTACACGGGCGGGACGACGGGCCGCTCGAAGGGTGTGACCCGCACCGACTTTGCCGGCAACGTCGAGCGGTGGGCGCCCCGCTTCGCCGGATGGGGCAACCTCGCCGCCATGCCAGACGAAGGCGTGATGATGCTGAGCACGCCGATCTATCACGCGCTGGGAGGAGCCTGTGTGTCGGCCGGGCTCGCTCGCCGACACACGGTGGTCATCCTCGAGCGGTTCGATCCAGAGGCGGTGCTCGGCACGATCGCCGAGCACGGCGTGAC
>CALLIQ010000026.1 GCA_938008925.1 uncultured Acidimicrobiales bacterium | reverse complement strand
GCGTCGGTCAGAGGGTGAGCAGGCCGGTCGCCGGTCGATCTGCGCCGAGCACCTCGTCGACCGGGCCGCCGAGCCAGCGGAGCGCGTCGCCGTAGAGATCGTCGGCCAACACATCGATCGGAAGGTCACCGTCTTCGAGCGCATCGAGGCGGTGCTGCCCGATCATCTGGCCGCCGGCGACGCCACCGCCGAGAACCATCTGAACCCCCGCACGACCATGATCCGTACCGGCCGATCCGTTCTCGGCGACTCGGCGACCGAACTCCGACGTCGTCATCACGAGCGTTCTCGCCTGATGCTCGTCGCCGAGCCCGTCCCAGAAGTTCCGGAGTGATGACGCCACCTGGCCGAGCAATTGGTCGTGGGTGGCCAACTGGCTGGCGTGGGTGTCGAAGCCTTCGATGCCGACGGTGACGACGCGCAGGCCCGGTCGGGTCCGAATCAGTGAGGACGCCGCTGTGAGCTGGAGTCCGAGGGCGGCGACCGGTTCATCGCCGTAGGGATCGTCGGCGGTCGACTCGATCGCCTCGGAGACGATCTTCTGGGCGGACAGCGCGGCCGGAAGGGCACCCCTTGCGGCGGACAGGAGCTCGGGGTCGGACGGGCTCGGAGCGGCGGTCGCGAGCAGGAACTCCTCGAATGCGCCCTGATCCATCCCAGCGGGGGCGTCGAGCTCGATGTCGGTCGGATCGTTGATGGCCGCGGCCGACGACCCGGCCAACGCTCGCGGACCCGCACCGAGCGCAATGGCCTCCATGGCCTCGTCCGGACGGTCGATGGCGGCCCGGTCGATCCAACGGGCCAGCCAGCCATCGCTCGAGGGGTCGGCTGATGCTCGCCACCAGAGATCGCGGCTGTCGAAGTGCGATCGGGTCTGACCAGCGAATCCGACGCCAGCCGCCAGCGCAAGGTCTCCACCGGCGTAGAGGTCGGTCAGCGGCGCCAACGCTGGGTGAACCGAGAGCCCGTCACCCCAGGTGAGGAGGGACGCTTCGTCGAGCGCGAGCGTCGGTCGAGCATCGCGATAGCGGCCGTCGCTCGGCACGACCGTGTTGAGGGCGTCGTTTCCGCCGAGCAGTTGCACCAGCACCAAGACGTGATCGTCGGCATCGCCGAGCGGGGCCGTGCCGACATCGCTCGGTCGGGCAGTGGTCGCCGTGGTGGCCGTCGGCGCATCGGAGCGCAAGGTGGTCGTCGGGTCGGCCAGCTGTTCGGGCGACGAGCAGCCGTTGACCATCCAGATACCCGTGGCGCCACCGATCGTGAGGAAGCGGCGACGGGTGATTGCGCGACGAGGGGTGGAGTTGGTGCGTGATGCGGGGTGACGAGTCATGCGATCACCAGGTCCGGTGTTGCGAGGGCGAGCGCCAACAGCGTGCGCCCCGAGGTGTTGGTGGCTTCGAGGGCCGTCGCCGTCGAGGACGAGAAGCCGGCTGGCCGCCCGAGGGAAGAGGCCAGCGCATCGAGGTCGCCGGCTGTCGCTGCGACCATCGCTTGACCATCAGCCGACGCGAGCTCGGCGACCGTGCCCGAAACGGCGAGGCGGGCCGCGGTCGCCGAGGTCGACAACCACAGATCAGGGTCTGGCCAGCCGGCCACGTTCGGTGGATACAGCGGGACCTGGCCGAGCGAACGGAGCGACAGCCCGAGCGTGCGTTGCGGTAGCTCAGCCTCGGTGGCTCGGATCGCGTGTGCCAGCCAGGGGACCGGGGCGATGACGACGGGCGAGGATGCACCGTCGAGCCCGTGCTCGACGAGACGGCGGAGGAGCCGACCGACGTGGAGCTCGTCGTCGCGGAACACGGCGGCCTCCGCATCGACATCGACCGTGTGGTCAGCGCCGAGCACTGCGACGGCCATCCGCCCGACGACGAACGTTGGGCAATCCGGGTGGCTCGTCACCGCAGCGATGACGCTCTCCACGTCGTGGACACCATCGACGCGGAGGAATCGCTGCGGCGTGTCGTCGTGTCGCCGGGCGAGGAAGATCGACTCCCCGTTCGCTCGGTCGATCGTCCACCCGGTGAGCGCAGCGGAGCCAGCGGCGACGTCGGCCTCGGTGAACCCGTCGGTGCCGATGGCAAAGAGCTCGAGAAGTTCCCGCGCATAGTTCTCGTTCGGCGAGGCACCCGTGCTGGTCGCTCCGTCGAGATAGCGGAGCATGGCCGCGTCGGTCGTGACCGCAGCGAGGAGATCGGCGAACGGGCCGGTACCACCGTCGCGGAACAGTTCGATGTGGGCCGCCATGAGCGACGGCACCTTCACGGCCGACAGAGCAGCGACGAGATGGCCATGCCAATACCAAGCCAACCATTCCTGCGTCGGACGATCGCCGGACGACATGGCACCGAACCAACCGGCGATCATCGATGAGATGACCTGACGGTCGCCCGGCTCGGCGGTGAGATCGACGGCGGCGAAGGGTGCCGGTGTCGGGCCGACACCAGCGGCGTCTGGATCGAACAGCTCGTCGAGCAGGGCATCGATGCCGATCGCTGCGGCCCGATCGAGGTCGGCTCCGGTCGCCCCGAACCCGACCCGTCGAAGAATCCATGCTGCCTGTTGCTCCGCCGAGTCCATGACGAGAGCTTCGGCAGCAAACGTGATGAGTATGTGAGCAGCCTGTGTGCGCGCTGTGAGCGTTGGCCCGGGACGGCCGTGTCGTGCGCCAGTAGGGTCGGAGAATGGGGCTCCCGGTCGAACCACCGATCAAACCAATGCTCGCCAAGGCGGTCGTCGGCATTCCGGATCGAGACGACCTGTTGTTCGAACCGAAGTGGGATGGCTTCCGCTGCATCGTGTTCCGAGACGGTGACTCGGTCGAGCTCGGGTCACGCAACGAACGACCGCTCACCCGCTACTTCCCGGAGATGTTGGCGCCGATCATCGATCAGTTCCCCGAGCGGTGCGTCGTCGATGGCGAGCTCATCGTCGCCACGAACGATCACCTCGACTTCGAGGCGCTCCAGCAGCGGATTCATCCCGCCGAATCGCGCGTGACGATGTTGTCGGAGAAGACCCCGGCCCAGTTCGTGGCGTTCGATCTGCTGGC